>NZ_LZSZ01000015.1:0-197848 GCF_001665645.1 Mycobacterium sp. 852002-30065_SCH5024008
ATGCGATCGTCGGCAGCGTCAGATGTGTATAAGGGGCGGCACGTCGGCCGGGGGCGCGGGCGGCAGGTCCGCCGGGGGCGCCGGCTGGTCGAATCCCGTCAGCTGCACCGGCGCGGGGGGCGGCGGGGCGTCTGGCGGGGGAGCGAGCGGTGCCGGCTGGCCGTTGAGTCCGGGCGCGTCGAGCGGAGCGTCGAGGGCGGCGGGCGCCGGAACTTCGCGGGGCGTCGGGCTCGACAGCGGGCCACCGCACACGGGCCACGCGCCGCGGCCCTGAGTGGCCAGCACGCGCTCGGCGACGGCGATCTGCTGGTCCCTGGTGGCCAATTCGGCCGACGGAGCGTACTGGCCGCCGCCGTGCGAGGCCCAGGTGCTCGAGCTGAACTGCACGCCACCGTGGTAGCCGTTGCCGGTGTTGATTCCCCAGTTGCCGCCCGACTCACAACGGGCTACCTGGTCCCATTCGCCGTCGGTGGCCGCGGCCGCCTGGCCGGCCAGGGCGATGCTGCCGCCACCGAGGACCGCGCCGGTGACGGCGATCTTGGCGACGCTGATGTTTGACGTGCTGGGCTTACGGTGACGTCCACTCATAGGCCGTGAAGGATCCTCTCGTGTCACGCGCCTGCGAGGTCAGCTGTCGGGTTCGGGTTGGAGAGGCCACCCGGCCGTCATCGAACTCAGTGCGTATCCACTGCGAAACGACGTCGGCTTCACCCCAAGGGGCCGCATGCGGCCCCGGTCCGATCACGGTGGACCGGTGGGTCCCCCGCCTCCATCCACGTAGGTCGGTGGGCCCCTGCCTATTGGATGGAGCTCGGCGCGATAGGGAGGGGAGGTCCGCCAATTCGGTTGTCTTGGCGAGCCTTCGGAGAAACGTAGCGGTTTCTGTTGGTCCCGTCACGTTGGGCGACACCCGGCGTTTCCCCCTCGGCCATGTGCGAAAACCCGAGGAACACGCGGCATCCACGCAGGTCACCACGCCCGATATCGGAGCGTGATTGCGCCGTTATCATTCCGTTACGTGATGCATTTCACAGTTTTAGCCGCCGGCGAAGGGCGGTAGAACGTCGATCGTGTTGCCGGCGCGTAACGCCGCGGTCTCGTCGCGGACCGCGACCCCGTCGCACAGGTAGGAGCATCTGCTCAACACGTCGGCGAGTCGAGAGCCCCGGACGGCGAGGCGCCCGACCAGGTCGGCCACCGTCGTTCCCGGGCGCACCACCAGCGTCTCCGACTCGGCCGCAGCGGCCGCCCGCGCGGCCGCGAAATAGCGCACGGTCACCTGAATCCCGTCTTGCTGGACAGCGGCCTGACCCATCGGGCTAGCCACCGATCGCACTCATCGGACGGTCGGGCTGGATGAAGTTCGGGTCATTGATGCCGTGACCGGCCGGCTTGCCCCACATCGCGACGCGCCACGCGGTCTCGATCGCGTCGTCGGACGCACCGCTGCGCAGCAGGGTTCGCAGATCGGTTTCCACGGCCGAGAACAGGCAGCTGCGGACCTGGCCATCAGCCGTGAGGCGGGTGCGGTCACACGCCGAGCAGAACGCGTGGGAAACCGATGCGATCACACCAAACTTGCCGCTCGGCGTGCCTGGGCCGGTGTCGACCAGCCACAGCTCGGCGGGCGCCGATCCGCGCGGCGCCGGGTCCGGACGGAGCCGAAAGTGCGGGCGCAGCGCGTCGAGCACATCGTCGGCGCTCAGCGCCGCGCCCCGGCGCCACTGGTGGCCGGCATCCAGCGGCATCTGCTCGATGACCCGCAATTGGTAGCCGTAATCGAGGCAGAACCGCAGCAGCGCGACGACGTCCTCGCGACCGGTGACGGGGTCGAGCACGGCGTTCACCTTGACCGGCGTCAAGCCCGCGTCGTGGGCGGCGGTCAGGCCGGCGAGCACATCGTCGAGCCGGTCCCGTCGGGTGATCGCCGCGAAATGGTCGGGATCCACGGTGTCCATCGAGACGTTGACGCGATTCAGGCCTGCCCGGGCGAGCGCGGCGGCCCGCCGCGCCAGTCCGACGCCGTTGGTGGTCAGGGAAATCTCGGGGCGCGGTCGCAGGCCGGCCGCCGCCGCGACCACCTCTTCGAGGTGCCGCACCAACAGTGGCTCGCCGCCGGTGAACCGCACGCTGGTCACACCCAAGCGGGTGACGGCGATGCGCATCAGCCGCGTCAGCTCATCGGAGCGGAGTAGGTGCTCACCGGGCAACCAGTCCAGGCCCTCCGCCGGCATGCAGTACGTGCAACGCAGGTTGCAGCGGTCGGTCAGCGAGACGCGCAGGTCGGTGGCGACGCGCCCGTAGGTGTCCACCAATGGGCCCGCGGTCGGCGCGCCCCGCGCGGCGTCACCGTCGGTGCGGCCCGGCACCGTCGGCAGACCCAAAGCGGTCGCCGTCATGCGACCACCCCCGGGTAGAGCGACGGCGAACTGACCGGGACGATCTGCTTGCCCAGGGGCATCAATGAAACCGGGATCAGTTTGAGGTTGGCCAACGCGAGCGGGATGCCGACGATGGTGACCGCCATCGCAAGCGCGCTGACCAGGTGACCGATCGCCAGCCATAGGCCGAACAACAGCACCCAGATGACGTTGCCGATGAGGGCCCCCGTTCCGGCAGTCGGTTTGTCGACGATCGTGCGGCCGAACGGCCACAACGCGTACGAGGCGATGCGCAGCGACGCGAAGCCGAAGGGGATGGTGATGATCAGCAGGAAGCTGACGAGAGCCGCAACCACGTATCCGGCGGCCATCCACAAGCCGCCGAACACGAGCCAGATGATGTTCAGGATCAGGCGCATATCTCCTCCACCGGTAATGCCCAGCGTACCGAGTAGGCAATAACGGGGGTGCTCGCGAGGCAAGCACCCGAGTAGGATCTACAGACCAAACGGCGTCCTGCGCAGGCGGGACGCTTATTGTGTTGGCCATTCTATTGATCCGTTAGACAAGCAGGTGAGACCAGTGCCGACCGGCAAGGTTAAGTGGTACGACGCCGACAAGGGGTTTGGGTTCCTGTCGCAAGAGGACGGCGAAGACGTGTACGTCCGCTCGTCGGCGTTGCCCGCTGGGGTCGAGGGGCTCAAAGCGGGCCAGCGCGTGGAGTTCGGCATCGCCTCCGGGCGACGCGGGCCTCAGGCGCTGAGCCTCAAGCTGATTGAGCCGCCGCCCAGCCTCACCAAGGCCCAGGGCCGCCGCGATGCGCCCGCCGAGCACAAACACAGCCCGGATGAGCTGCACGGCATGGTCGAGGACATGATCACGCTGCTGGAGGGCGCCGTGCAGCCCGAGTTGCGCAAGGGCCGCTACCCGGACCGCAAGACGGCCCGACGGGTTTCCGAGGTGGTGCGGGCGGTCGCCCGGGAGCTCGACGCCTAGCTGGTCACCGCCGCGCGCCAAGAGTGCCGCCCGCTTGCGCAGAAGGGGTGATGAAGTGCCGGTCACGGGGTACTCCCACCTCGCCACGGTCGTCGAGCAAGGAGGCTGCGATGGCACAACAAGCGCACGTCACCGAGGAGCAAGCCAGGGCACTGGCCGAGGAGTCTCGCGAAACCGGTTGGGATAAACCATCTTTCGCAAAAGAGCTGTTCCTCGGCCGTTTTCCGTTGGAGCTCATCCATCCCTTTCCCAAACCGTCCGATGCCGACGAGGCGCGCACCCGCGCGTTTCTCGACAAGTTGCGCGACTTCCTTCGCAGCGTTGACGGCAGCGTCATCGAACGCGACGCGCAAATTCCCGACGAGTACGTGAAGGGTCTAGCCGAGCTGGGCTGTTTCGGCATGAAAATCCCGTCGGAATACGGCGGCCTGAACATGTCACAAGTGGCCTACAACCGGGCGCTGATGATGGTTTCCTCCGTTCATCCCAGCCTCGGTGCGCTGTTGTCGGCCCACCAGTCGATCGGGGTGCCGGAGCCGCTCAAACTCGCCGGAACCCCGGAGCAGAAGAAGAAGTTCTTGCCCCGGTGTGCCGCGGGCGCCATATCGGCGTTTCTGCTGACCGAACCGGACGTGGGCTCCGATCCGGCCCGGCTGGCCTCAACAGCGACACCCGTCGAAGACGGGACCGCCTACGAGCTCGACGGCGTGAAGTTGTGGACCACCAACGGCGTGGTCGCCGAACTGCTGGTCGTGATGGCCCGGGTGCCCCGCAGCGATGGGCACCGCGGTGGCATCAGCGCTTTCGTCGTCGAGGCCGATTCGCCCGGGATCACCGTGGAGCGGCGCAACAAATTCATGGGGTTGCGCGGCATCGAGAATGGAGTGACCAGGCTGCACCGCGTTCGGGTGCCGAGCGAAAACCTGATGGGCCGCGAGGGCGACGGATTGAAGATCGCGCTGACCACGCTTAACGCCGGGCGGCTGTCGATCCCCGCGATGGCGACAGGGGGTTCCAAATGGGCGCTGAAGATCGCGCGCGAGTGGGCAGGGGAGCGCGTGCAATGGGGCAAGCCGCTGGCCGAGCACGAAGCGGTGGCCCACAAGATCTCGTTCATCGCCGCGACCACCTACGCGCTCGATGCCGTGCTCGAGTTGTCCGGGCAGATGGCCGACGAAGGGCGCAACGACATCAGGATCGAGGCGGCCTTGGCCAAGCTGTGGTCCAGCGAGATGGCGTGCATCATCGCCGACGAGGTCATGCAGATCCGGGGCGGTCGCGGCTACGAGACGGCGGAGTCCCTGGCCGCGCGCGGCGAACGGGCGGTGCCCGTCGAGCAGATACTGCGGGACCTGCGGATCAACCGCATCTTCGAAGGATCCAGCGAAATCATGAAGCTGCTCATCGCCCGGGAGGCGGTCGACGCCCACCTGTCCGCGGCGGGCGATCTCGCCAAACCTGACACCGGTTTGCGGCAGAAGGCCGCGGCGGCCGTCGGCGCCAGCGGGTTCTACGCAAAGTGGTTGCCCCAGCTCGTTTTTGGAGAAGGACAGCGCCCCAGGGCTTACAGCGAATTCGGACCGCTGGCGTCGCACCTGCGGTTCGTCGAACGCTCCAGCCGCAAGCTGGCCCGCAACACCTTCTACGGGATGGCGCGCTGGCAGGCCAAACTGGAGCAGCGCCAGGGGTTCCTCGGGCGCATCGTCGACATCGGTGCGGAGCTGTTCGCGATGTCCGCGGCCTGCGTGCGGGCCGAGGCCGAGCGCGCCGTGGACCCGACGGTCGGTCAACAGGCCTACGAGCTGGCCGATACCTTTTGCCGGCAGGCCGCCCTGCGGGTCGAGGCGCTGTTCGACGCGTTGTGGACCAATACCGACGACTGCGATGTCCGGCTGACGCGCGAGGTGGTTCAGAGCCGCTACACCTGGCTCGAGGACGGCATCATCGACCAGTCGGAGGGAACCGGCCCGTGGATCGCCCACTGGGAGCAGGGCGCATCAACCGAGACGAACCTGGCTCGGCGATTTCTGGGTTCCTAGCCGACATTCGAACGAGACAAGGGAGATATGGCCGCCTACGTTGCCGGAAAAGGTGACTTCAACCGCGACACCAACTACATCACCACCCGCGTCACGGCCGACGGACGCGACGGCTACCCGGTGGAGCCCGGCAGGTACCGGCTGGTCGTCGCCCGCGCGTGTCCGTGGGCCAACCGCGCCATCATCGTCCGGCGGTTGCTGGGATTGGAAAGCGTTCTCTCCATTGGGTTTTGCGGCCCGACCCACGACGAACGCAGTTGGACGTTCGATCTCGATCCCGGGGGCGTCGACCCCGTGCTGAAGATCCCGCGGCTGCAGGACGCCTACTTCAAGCGCTTCCCCGACTACCCGAAAGGCATCACGGTCCCCGCCATCGTCGACGTCCCGTCCGGTGCGGTCGTCACAAATGATTTCGCGCAGATGACCGTGGATTTCTCGACGGAATGGACCGAGTACCACCGCGACGGTGCACCCGAGCTGTACCCCGAGCGGCTGCGCGCCGAGATCGACGAGGTGAACAAGCGGGTCTACACCGAGATCAACAACGGCGTGTATCGGTGTGGCTTCGCCGGCTCACAAGCGGCCTATGACGCGGCGTACGATCGGCTGTTCGCCGCGTTGGATTGGGTCAGCGACCGCCTGGCCGATCAGCGATATCTGGTGGGCGACACCATAACTGAAGCCGACGTGCGGCTGTTCACCACACTCGCCCGCTTCGACCCGGTCTACCACGGGCACTTCAAGTGCAACCGAAGCAAACTGAGCGAGATGCCGGTGCTGTGGGCGTATGCGCGCGACCTGTTCCAGACGCCTGGGTTCGGCGACACCATCGATTTCGTTCAGATCAAGCAGCACTACTACATCGTGCACGCCGACATCAACCCCACCGGCATCGTGCCCAAGGGGCCGGACCTGACGGGCTGGCTGTCGCCGAATGGTCGAGAAGCCTTGGGCGGCAAGCCGTTCGGGGATGGGACGCCTCCCGGGCCACCGGTCGAAGGGGAGCGGGTGCCCGCCGGGCACGGCGCCTGACCGGGCTGGGGGCCTGGCGTCGGCGCTCAATAGTTGAGGCGCACTGACCATTCCGCGTGCGGCACGTCGCGCAGCTCACCGGCCGGGTCCACCACGAGGGTCAGCAACTGCACGACTATCCCGACCAGCCGCCCGCGATGCGGGTCGACCGGGGGGATGGTGACCGCGAAGCGGGTGTTCGGCCGAAAGATGGTGCTGGTGGTGTTGGTGGGGTCCTCGTACACCTGCAGCAACCGCCAGGGCGCCCGATAGATCGCGTCGGGCACCGAGAGCTGCACCGGGTAGCGCTCACTGACCTTCAGCTCGCCCTGGGCTTGGGGCGTGTCACATTGGTCGAGGTTGAGCACGCTGCAGTACAGGTAGGGCCCCACCCTCGTGAGGTGGCCGTGTGAATACGCGCTGATCTCCGGGCGCTGCGGACCGGACGGGCGGGCCAGCAACCAGGTGCCGACCCCGACGGCCACGCACAACAGAGTCATCAGGCCGGCGAGCAGCACGGCCACGCCGCGTTTCACTCAGGCACCACCGCCGGGCTGCCGCGGCGCGCCCTCTTGCTCGACCATGACCGGCCTATTACCTCCGAGGCCCGGAATCAGTGAATTCCCTTGGAAGCTGACCAGCGTCTGCGCCAGCCCCAGGATGAGTATCGCAGTGACCGCGGTGAAGCCAACCCACAGCTCCGTGTAGACCAAGACGCCCACGGCGCCACCCAGCACCCAGGCCAGCTGCAGCGTCGACTCCGATCGCCCGAATCCCGAGGCCCGCGATTCCTCGGGCAGGTCGTTTTGCAGCGAGGCGTCCAGCGAGGCCTTCGCGATGGCGCTGGAGCCCGACGTGACCAGGGTGGCAATCACGGCGGCCGCCAGGGTGCCCGCCACCGACGCGGCCAGCGCGACGGCCGAGACCGCCAGCGTGCAGCGGACCACCAGCACGGCCGGCCGGCCCAGCTGCAGGCGTGCGGCGGCGAAGTTTCCGGCGAAGTTGCCGATGCCGGCCGCTGCCCCGATCATGCCCAGCATGCCCAGCTGAACCCAGCCGTTGGCTTGGTGCGCTTTGGCGACGAACGCCGGGTACAAGAACAGGAAGCCGACCATGACCTTGATGGTGCAGTTGCCCCACAACGAGGTAATGATGTTGCGGCCCAGCGGTTGTCGCAGTGTTCCGCTGACTCTCTTGACTTCCTCGGGCCAGGTCCGCCGCTGCGGTTCGCTGTCCTGGCGGTAGCTCAAAGTGGCCGGCACCTCGCCCGCCGTCACCTCGACCCAGCGCGGGATGCGCATCGACAGCGCCGCCCCGGCGATGGTGACCGCGATGACGACGAACAACGCGCCGGGCAGTTTGAACAGGTGGGTGCAGACGAACTCGACGCCAGCCGCGATTGCCCCGCCGGCGATGGTGCCGCCCAGCAGACCGAACACCGTCAGCCGTGAGTTCACCCGCACCAGGTCGATGGTCGGCGGCATGACGCGCGGCGTGACGGCGCTGCGCAGCACGCTGAACGACTTGGAGAACACCATCATGGCCAGCGCGCACGGGTAGAGCACCCACGACGGGTAGCTCCCGCTGGCGCCGTCGTAATTCGTGATCAGCACCAGCGCCAAGGCCGTCCGCAAAACGAACGATCCGGCGAGCGCGACCCGCCGACCGTGCTGCAGCCGGTCCAGCGCCGGGCCGATGAGCGGCGCGACGACCGCGAACGGCGCGATGGTGATCAGCAGATACAACGCGACCCGGCCCTTGCTTTCTCCGGTGGCCGCGGCGAAGAACAACGTGTTGGCCAGCGCCACCGCCATCGCGGCGTCCACTGCGAAGTTGGCCACCACCGGCCAGGTGAGCGCGGTCAGACCGGATTTGTCTGCGCCGTCGGCGGTGGCGGCGCGCTGCACCATCCAATACATCCGCGAACCCATCTCGCGGCTTCGCTGCGCCGCGGCGCGCGTGACGGTGATCCGTTCGCCGGCGGCGGCCCGTGGTGGCGCGCTATCGCTTCGATCGGGTTCCGGGGGCTGGCCGATAGGCGGAAGGTAGCGATTGGCGCTCGGCATCGGCTGTGGGCGGCGCGTTCGGCGATGGTCGGTGTCATCGGCGGGGTAATTGGTCATGCCCGGGTGTTGGTTGGAAGCCCCATTGCGGGGCCGGCGGCCGGGAGTGGGGGCCACGCGGCCCGGATCGTCACGCCGCCGTCCAGACACGTTCCGATTCTCCCCTATGCCGACGACATGCGTCTGCAGGTAACGGGGCGTGGCACGCCAACCTAGTATTGGATACGCAATGCAGGAAGGGGACAGCGTGACCGGGTCCATCGAGGAATCCGCCGTGGCTACCGTGGCCGAGTGGCCCGAGGGGCTGGCGGCCATGCTTACGGGCGCGGTAGACCAGGCCAGGGCCGCCGTCGTGGAGTTCAGCGGGGCGGAGGCGGTCGGCGATTACCTGGGCGTCAGCTACGAGGATCCGGCCGCCGCGACCCACCGGTTCCTGGCGCATCTACCCGGTTATCAGGGCTGGCAATGGGCTGTCGTCGTGGCCGCATATCCCGGTGCCGACCACGCCACCGTCAGCGAAGTGGTGCTGATCCCGGGTCCGACGGCGTTGCTCGCGCCGCACTGGGTTCCGTGGGATCAGCGGGTGCGTCCAGGGGACCTGAGCCCCGGTGACCTGCTGGCGCCCGTAGCCGACGATCCGCGGTTGGTGCCCGGCTACGCGGCCAGCGGTGACGCGCAGGTCGACGAGACCGCCGCAGAGGTCGGGCTGGGCCGGCGCTGGGTGATGAGCACCCTTGGCCGCGCGGAGGCGGCCGAACGGTGGCACACCGGCGACCACGGGCCCGACTCCCCGATGGCGCGGTCCACCAAGCGGGTGTGCCGCGACTGCGGTTTCTTCCTGCCGTTGGCGGGATCGCTCGGCGCGATGTTCGGCGTGTGCGGCAACGAACTGTCGGCCGACGGGCAGATCGTCGACAAGCAGTACGGTTGCGGCGCGCATTCGGATACGCCCGCTCCGGCCGGTACGGGTTCGCCCGCGTACGAGCCATACGACGACGGCGTGCTCGACGTCGTCGAGGCGCCGCCCGAGCCGTCCGAGCCGGCAGAGGCATCCGAGGCACAGTCGGAACCCACGGAGTCGCCGACCCAGCCGCCGGAATCCCAAACCGGGGAGGCCCAGCCGGGCGGCAGCGCGGATGTCGAAGTGTCGGCGTCAGCACCCGAGGCGGCGGCACCCGAGGCGGCGGAGTCCGGCGCCGACATAGCGGAGTCGCAGCGCGAGGCGCCGCTGTCGCAGCAGCCCGAGGCGGAGTCGCAGCCCGAGGCGGACTAGCCCTTTTCGGCGGCGGCCTTGATCTTGGCCAACGACGTGTTCATCCCGTCCACCAATTCGCGTTCGAAGTTGGTGGTCCCGCCGAGCAGGGCATTCACCGTCAGATTGGAAATCGCGGTCACGCCGTTCTCGGCGTGACGGCTTTCGATCACCCGGGTGCCCTCGCCGGTGGGTTGGAGCTCGTAGCTCCAGATCGTGTGGTTGGCGTTGACCCGGAACGCAAGCTTGGTCTCGGGGATGACCTCGACGACCGTGCAAGTGGTCGGCCAGTACATGCGGTTACGGCGATTGATGTTGAGGCTGCGCGTGCCCTGGCGCAGCGGACCGAAGGTCTTCATCCAACGGCACTGGGGGCTCCACTCCGGCATCCGCCGGAGATCGGAGATCAACTCCCACACCGTGGAGACCGGTGCGTCAATATCGATTTGCGCTTGTAGTAGTGGGGCTACCATCGATCCTCCCGGGTCGGTGCTGGTTGCGAAATCTAGCCGTGATCGAAATAGTTTTCGAGTCCGTCTTGTGCGCCCCGTGCGCCGCGGCGGGCCGCGGCGAGTTGCAACACGAAGATGCTCGTCCCGAGCACTCCGACGCCGAGCCCGGCCAGTGTCAGGGGGCGCCAGCTCTGCAGGGCGGGCACGAGAAACGCGGCGGCCGCCGCGACCAGCCAGCCGATCGCGCCGAGTGCGACGAACGGCCAGGCGTTGAGGAGTGCGGGCGGCAGCGGCGGCGCCTCGCGGTTCTGGCCGGGTTCGACAGACATCGCGATTAACATAGCCGCCGGTGCGGTCCGCCGGTACCACCCCCATGCGCGGGAAGGCCGAGCGAAAATGCCTGGGCCGCGGGTCAAGCGGTTCGACGATGACCGATCCGCGCAGCGCTACGGACCAAAGTCCGTGGTTCACCGGTTCGTATCCCGATTTCTGGAGGTTGCGTGTAACCTCGCGCCATGCCTGACAGCGATGCGCGGCTGGCCAGCGATCTGTCGCTGGCGGTCATGCGGCTGGCCCGCCAACTCCGGTTCCGGAACCCGTCGTCGCCGGTGTCGTTGTCCCAGCTCTCGGCGCTGGCCACGCTGGCTAACGAGGGCCCCATGACGCCCGGCGCGCTGGCGATTCGCGAACGGGTCCGGCCGCCATCGATGACACGGGTGATCGCGTCGCTGGCCGACATGGGCCTGGTGGACCGTGCCCCGCATCCCGTCGACGGCCGGCAGGTGCTGGTCTCGGTTTCGCACTCCGGCGCCGAGCTGGTCAAGGCGACCCGGCGCGCCCGCCAGGAGTGGCTGGCCAAACGGCTGGCCACGCTGGACAGCCAGCAACGTGACACTCTGCGCACCGCGGCCGACCTGATGCTGGCCTTGGTCGACGAAGGCCCGTGAGCGACGGAACGCATGCCCTGAACGTCCAGGACGTGGACGATCCCGACGACCCCCGGCTCGACGATTTCCGCGACCTGAACAGTGTCGATCGTCGACCCGATCTGCCGTCCGGCAAAGGTTTGGTGATCGCCGAAGGCGTGCTGGTCGTTCAGCGCATGCTCGCCTCCCGATTCATTCCGCATGCCCTGTTGGGGACGGACCGCCGGCTCGCCGAACTCGCCGACGACCTGGCGGGTAGTGCCGTGCCGTTCTACCGGGCCTCCGCCGACGTCATGGCGCATGTGGTGGGCTTTCACCTCAATCGCGGCGTGCTGGCGGCGGCCCGCAGGGTGCCGGAACGCAGCGTGGCCGAACTGGTCGAGCGCGCGCGGACGGTCGCGGTGCTCGAGGGCGTCAACGATCACGAGAACCTGGGCTCGATCTTCCGCAACGCCGCCGGATTGGGCGTGGACGCGGTGGTGTTCGGCAGCGGCTGCGCCGACCCGCTCTACCGGCGCGCCGTCCGGGTGTCCATGGGGCACGCCTTGCTCGTCCCGTATGCGCGGGCGACGGAGTGGCCCGCGGAGCTGGTAATGCTGAAAGAGAACGGATTTCGGCTGCTGGCGATGACCCCGGACAGCAAGGCGTGCGCCCTGCCGGAGGCCATGGCGGCCGCGCACGACCAGCGCATCGCGGTGGTCGTGGGCGCCGAGGGGCCGGGGCTTACGCCGGCGACCCTGCGCTTGAGCGATGTGCGGGTGCGCATCCCGATGTCGCGCGGCACCGACTCCCTCAACGTCGCGACTGCGGCCGCTTTGGCGTTCTACGAACGGGCTAGGCTCGGCTCGTGACCGACGATTCCGTGCCCTGGGCAACGGGTTTGACGGTCGCCGGGTTCGTCGCCGCAGTGACCGGGGCCGCCATTGTGGTGCTGACTTTGGGACTGATAAGGGTGCATCCGCTCCTGGCGGTCGGTCTCAACGTCGTCGCCGCCGGCGGGCTGGCGCCCACGCTGTGGGGATGGCGGCACAAGCTGGTGCTGCGCTGGTTCCTGCTGGGCGCGGGAATCGGTGTCGCCGGCGGTTGGTTGACGCTGATCGCGCTGACGCTGCGCGGTAGCGGCTAGTGGCGATCGCGGCGTAGCCGGGCGCGGCGGGTCGCCGCGATCAACTAGCGCTGTCCGCCCGAGCGCACGCCGAGCAGCACATCCTCCCAGGCCGGGATGACCGGCTTACCCCGACGGGTGTGTACCGGTTGCTCCTGCGGCGCGGGTTGCTCTTGCGGTTCGGGGGCGGCGGGCTTCGCCGGCTCCTCGAACGAGACGTGGGCGACCCGCGCGAGCGGCCGCAGCGGGCGGTCGAAGTTCGGGTCCACCAGTTCTTTGGCCGCATCGTCGACAGCCGTGACCGTTCCGCCGTGGGCGCCCGGGGCGAAGCAGAAGTGCGCGATGTTGTCGGACCGGCCGGCCTTCCACGCAAGCTGCACCGTCCAGCGGCTGTCTTCGTTGCGCCACGCATCCCAACTGAGCCGGTCGGGTTCCAGACCGCGCGTCACGAGTGCCGTGCTCACGGTTTCCAGGAGGGTGAGCACCGCGGGGCCGTCGGCGAGCACCGGATGCGCGGCCGTTGCCAACTCGGCGGCGCGGGCACGTTCCAGCAACACCGGGTGTGCGAATCGCCGGACCCGCGAGACGTCGGAGCCCGACGCCGCGGCAACCTGCTCGACGGACGCACCGGCCCGGATCTTGGCCTGAATCTCTTTGGGGCTCAGCATGTTGGTGACCTGGATGTCGAGGAGCGGTTGGTTCGGGGGCGCGGCCTCGCCGCGCACGGCGGCCTTCAGCTGATCGTCGATGGCGAGCTTCAACGGTTCGCCGGCGTCGCCGGCCTCACAGATGATGTGTTTGCCGTCGGCATCGACCCCAACCATTTTGAGTTCCCGCATGGCTTCTCCTCGCAGGCTCCGTGCGCAGGTCGATGGACCCATCTCGTGCGCACTCTAGTGCGCCAACGTCCACAAGCGGTGCTGACACGCTGGGCGGTTGCGTGCTGATTGCGGGGGAGTTACAGCCGCTCGACCACCCAGTCGACGCATTGCGTCAGAGCGCTGACGTCGTCGGGCTCGACTGCCGGGAACATCCCGACGCGCAATTGGTTGCGGCCGAGTTTGCGGTACGGCTCGATGTCGACGATGCCGTTCGCCCGCAAAACCTTCGCGACGGCCGCCGCGTCAACATCGTCGACGAAATCGATGGTGCCCACCACCTGAGACCGTAGCGCGGGGTCGGCGACGAACGGCGTGGTGTACGGCCGCTCCTCTGCCCAGGAGTACAACCGCTGCGAGGAGTCGGCCGTGCGCTTGACGGCCCACTCCAGCCCGCCGTTGCCCAGCATCCAGTCGAGCTGCTCGGCCATCAGCGCCAGGGTGCCGATCGCCGGGGTGTTGTACGTCTGGTTCTTCAGGCTGTTGTCCACGGCGATCGGCAGTGACAGAAAGTCGGGAACCCAGCGGCCGGACGCGGCGATGGACTCGACCCGCGCCAGCGCGGCCGGGCTCATGACGGCAAGCCACAGGCCGCCATCGCTGGCGAAATTCTTCTGCGGCGAGAAGTAGTAGGCATCGGTGTCGGTGATCTCCACCGGCAGGCCGCCCGCGCCGCTGGTGGCGTCGATGACTACCAGGGCGTCGCCGGAGTCGGCGGGACGGCGAATGGGCACCGCCACCCCGGTCGAGGTCTCGTTGTGAGCCCAGGCGATCACGTCAACCGAGGGATCGCTCTGCGGCTCGGGCGCGCTGCCGGCATCCGCCTTGATGACGATGGGTTCGCCGACGAAGGGGTTATTGGCGACCGCCGAGGTGAACTTCGAGCTGAACTCTCCGAAGGACAGGTGCAGCGACCGCTTGTCGATCAACCCGAACGCCGCGGCGTCCCAGAACGCCGTCGCGCCGCCATTGCCGAGGATGACCTCGTAACCGTCTGGCACGGAGAACAGCTCGGCCACCCCCGACCGGACTCGGCCCACCAAATTCTTGACGGGTGCCTGGCGGTGCGATGTGCCGAACAGCGGGGCCGCGGTGGTCGCCAGGGCCTGCAACTGTTCGGGCCGGACCTTGGAAGGACCGCATCCGAAGCGGCCGTCGCGGGGTTTGATGTCAGCGGGAACCTCGAGCTGGTCAGCCATGCTAATCAGGGTAGTGAGCGGGCGTGACGCCCGGCACGGCGGTCCGGCTGCCGACGCCGCGGGCCACGGCAAAACGCCTGGCCGCGCGGCTCGCTGGGTTTCACGCGCTGTGACGCGGGGCACATCAAAGCGCTGACCACTGGTCAGCCCACAGTGCCGACAAGGGCCCTAGAAGATATGCGGTACCTGCGGTACTGTCTGGACACAGCACGTCCTAATGTAAACCTCGCTGGGGAGGCTTGGATATGGCCAGGACACGCATGGTTCGACGTTGGCGCCGCAATATGGAAGTGCGCGACGACACCGAGTACGTCAACACGCTCGCCACTCTGTCCGAGGGGTCGGTGCGCCGAAATTTCAACCCGTACACAGACATCGACTGGGATTCGGCCGAATTCGCCGTCACGGAGAACGACCCTCGGTGGATATTGCCGGCGACCGACCCGTTGGGGCGGCATCCCTGGTACCACGCGCAGTCTGACGAGCGCAAGATCAAGATCGGGATGTGGCGCCAGGCCAACGTCGCCAAGGTCGGCCTGCACTTCGAGTCGATCCTGATCCGCGGTCTGATGAACTACACGTTCTGGGTGCCGAACGGGTCCCCGGAATACCGGTACTGCCTGCACGAATCGGTCGAAGAGTGCAACCACACCATGATGTTTCAGGAGATGGTCAACCGGATCGGCGCCGACGTCCCGGGCATGCCCCGGGCGCTCAAGTGGCTCTCGCCGCTGGTGCCGCTGGTGGCCGGTCCGCTGCCGGTGGCGTTCTTCATCGGGGTGCTCGCGGGCGAGGAACCGATCGATCACACTCAGAAAAACGTTCTGCGCGAAGGAAAGTCGCTGCATCCCATCATGGAGCGGGTGATGGCCATCCACGTGGCCGAGGAAGCGCGCCACATCTCCTTCGCTCACGAGTTCCTACGCAGGCGGGTGCCGGAGCTGACCAAGCGCCAGCGGTTCTGGACCGCGCTGTACCTGCCGCTGACGATGAAGACCTTGTGCCGGGCAATCGTGGTGCCGCCCAAGGCGTTCTGGCAGGAGTTCGACATTCCGCGCGAGGTCAAGAAGGAACTCTTCTTCCGGTCGCCGGAGTCACGAAAGTGGCTGAGCGACATGTTCGGTGACGTTCGGATGCTGGCCCATGACACCGGGTTGATGGAGACGCGCTCGGCGCGGCTCATGTGGCGGCTGTGCAAGATCGACGGCAAGCCGTCGCGCTACCGCAGCGAGCCGCAACGCCAGCACCTGGCCGCCGCGCCGGCAGCCTAGGACCGCGCGGGTAATCGTTTATGCCGCATGTTATTACCCAGTCGTGCTGTAACGACGGGTCCTGCGTTTTCGCGTGCCCGGTGAACTGCATTCACCCCACGCCCGATGAGCCGGGCTTCGCCACCTCGGAGATGCTCTACATCGATCCGGTGGCCTGCGTGGACTGCGGTGCGTGCGTGAGCGCCTGCCCCGTCGGCGCCATCGCGCCGGACGGCCGGCTGGATACCAAGCAGCTGCCGTTCGTCGAGATCAACGCATCCTTTTACCCCGAGCGGCCCGAGGGTGAGAAGGTGCCGCCCACGTCGAAGCTGGCCCCGGTGATTCCGGCCGCCCAGGTGCGCGCCCGCCGCCGGCCGCTGACCGTGGCCATCGTGGGATCCGGGCCGGCGGCCATGTATGCCGCCGACGAACTGCTCACCCAGCATGGGGTGCAGGTCAACGTCTTTGAGAAGCTGCCCACGCCCTATGGGCTGGTGCGTGCCGGGGTGGCGCCCGATCATCAGAACACCAAACGGGTCACTCGGTTGTTCGACCGGGTCACCGGTCATCGCCGCTTTCGGTTCTACCTCAACGTCGAGGTCGGCAGGCACCTGAGCCACGCCGACCTGCTGGCCCACCACCATGCCGTGATGTACGCCGTCGGCGCCCCCGACGACCGTCGGCTGGAGATCGAGGGCATGGGGCTCCCGGGTACCGGAACCGCTACCGAATTGGTCGCGTGGATCAACGGGCATCCCGACTTTGCCGATCTGCCAGTCGATCTCAGCCACGAGCGGGTGGTGATCGTCGGCAACGGAAACGTCGCGCTCGACGTGGCCCGTGTGCTCACGGCGAACCCTGACGACCTGGCCCGCACCGACATCTCCGATCGCGCATTGGCGGCGTTTCGCGCTTCCGCCGTCCGCGAAGTGGTGATCGCCGCCCGCCGCGGCCCCGCCCAGTCGGCATTCACCTTGCCCGAACTCGTCGGGCTCACGGGCTCATCCGACGTCGTGCTCAGCGCGGCCGACCACGAGTTGGTGGCGGCCGATCTCGCGGCCGCCACGGACGGCTTGACGAGGCGCAAGCTGGAAATCCTGAGCACACTCGGTGACGATTCGGGGCCGCCCCACAATTCCGGGGGCCCGCGTATCCGGCTGGCCTATCGGCTCACCCCGAACCGTGTGCTTGGTGATGAGCGCGTCACGGGGGTGGAGTTCGCCGTCACCGGAACCGGCGAGCTGTGCCGACTGGACGCGGGTCTGCTGCTGACATCGATTGGCTACCGCGGCATGCCGATTCGCGACCTGCCGTTCGACCAGGCGACCGCGGTGGTCCCCAACGACGGCGGCCGCGTGGTCGATCCCGACTCTGGGGCGCCGGTCTCGGGGGCATACGTCGCGGGCTGGATCAAGCGTGGGCCCAGCGGTTTCATCGGCACGAACAAGTCGTGCTCCCTGCAAACCGTTCAGGCGCTGGTAGCCGATTTCAACGCCGGCCACCTGAGCGATCCGGTGGCTGAGCCGGAGGCGCTGGCCAAGCTGGTGCACGCCCGGCAGCCTCACGCCGTCGATGTCCGCGGCTGGCGAGCCATCGACGCCGCCGAGATCGCGCGGGGCAGCGCCGACGGTCGGCCGCGGAACAAGTTCACCGAGGTGGCCGACATGCTCGCCGCCGCTGCCGCCGCCGAGCCCGCGCCGCCGCCGCGACGCGGGCTGCTGGACCGCCTGCTCGGCTAGCCGGCGCCCTGCCCGGCCATCGCGGCCTGAATTTCGTCGTAGCCGACCTCGCGTACCGGCTGACCCATCGACCAATGGTGGCCGAACGGGTCGGCGACCACGCCGTAGCGGTCACCCCAAAACTGGTCGTCCAAGGGAGCGACCACGGTGGCGCCCGCGTCCAGCGCCCGCTGGAACTTGGCGTCGACGTCGGTGACGGTCAGGTGGATGGTGACCGGGGTGCCGCCCAATGACTTGGGCGTCATCGATTTGCCGCCGCACATCTCTGGGAAATCGTCGTTGAGCATGACCAGAAAGCCGTTGATGCGCACGGCGGCGTGGATGAGTTTTCCGTCGGGCCGGGGCACACGCCCCAGCTCCTCGGCGCCGAAAGCCTTGACGTAGAAGTCAATTGCGGCGGCGGCGTCGTCCACCACCAGGTGCGGGGACAGGGCGGGTTCGATGTTGAGCGCCATTGTGGTTCTCCTTGTTGTCGGTTCCCAGGCCGGCCCGAACCGGGCAGGCTCGCGAGTTATGACTGCGCCCGCGACGAAAACTCATCGCGGCGACATTCATTTAATCGCCGGGCACCGACAACCGGCCCCGCCTCAGGCGTTGGTGAGGCTGCGGTCCCAACCCTCGACCGATTCCGGGCTGCGGGGGCCCGGTCCGACATAAATGGCCGACGGGCGCACCAGCTTGCCGAGCCGCTTCTGCTCGAGGATGTGCGCGCACCAGCCGGCGGTGCGTCCGCAGGTGAACATCGCCGGCATCATGTTGGCCTGCACCTGCGCGAAGTCGAGGATCACCGCCGCCCAGAACTCGACGTTGGTCTCGATGGCCCGGTCCGGACGTCGCTCGCGCAGCTCGGCCAGGGCGGCCTGCTCCAGGGCGACCGCGACCTCGTGGCGCGGAGCCTTCAGCCGCTCCGCGGTCGCGCGCAGCACCCGCGCGCGCGGGTCCTCGGCGCGGTAGACGCGGTGTCCGAAGCCCATCAGCTTGTCGCCGCTGTCCAGGATCTTCTTGACCAGCCCGCGGGCGTCACCGGTGCGCTCCACCTCTTCGATCATCGGCAGGACCCGCGCCGGCGCGCCGCCGTGCAGCGGCCCGCTCATGGCCCCGATCGCCCCGGACAACGCCGCGGCCACGTCGGCGCCGGTCGAGGCGATCACCCGCGCGGTGAACGTCGAGGCGTTCATGCCGTGCTCGGCGGCCGAGACCCAGTAGGCGTCGATCGCCTCGACGTGCCTGGGGTCCGGCTCGCCCTGCCAGCGGGTCATGAAACGGGCTGTGACGGTGTCGCATTCATCGATCACCCGCTGCGGTACCGCGGGCTGATAGATGCCGCGGGCGGACTGCGCGACGTAGGACAGTGCCATCACCGATGCCCGGGCCAGCTGATCGCGGGCGGTTGCGTCGTCGGTATCGAGCAGGGGCCGATACCCCCAGATCGGGGCCAGCATCGCCAAACCCGCCTGCACGTCGACGCGCACGTCACCGGTGTGGATGGGCAGCGGGAACGGCTCGGCGGGCGGCAATCCGTGGCCGAACTTACCGTCGACCAGCAGGGCCCACACGTCGCCGAAAGTGACCTGCTGATCCACCAGGTCCTGGATGTCGACACCGCGGTAGCGCAGCGCGCCGCCGTCTTTATCCGGTTCGGCGATCTCGGTGGTGAAGGCGACGACGCCCTCGAGGCCGGGGACGAAGTCTTCGGGGACCACAGTCATGCGAAAATTCTCGCACCCCACGTTCGGGCCGACGCTACCGGCCGGTAGCAAGCCCCGGTAGCGTTGGCGCGATGGCAGGACCAGACTCCGAGCGCCTGCAGAGGATGCGCGTGGAATACGAATCGGCGGAGAAGGACGGCAGTTCCGATCTCGACGCGGACTGGCTCGACGACGGTTGGGTTGCCTTGTTGCGCAAATGGATCGATGAAGCCGAGCGGTCCGGTGTCGCCGAACCGAACGCCATGGTGCTGGCCACCGTCGCCGACGGCAGGCCGACGAGCCGATCGGTGTTGTGCAAGAGCGTCGACGAGTCCGGGATCACATTTTTCACCAACTATGACTCGGCCAAGGGCGCCGACCTCGCGGCGACGCCGTACGCGTCGGTGACATTTCCCTGGTACCAGCTGGGCCGGCAGGTTCACCTCCGCGGACCGGTGAGCAAGGTCACGCCGGAGGCCACCGGGGACTACTGGTCCAAGCGGCCCCGCGGCTCCCAGCTTGGCGCGTGGGCATCGCACCAGTCCCGTCCGATCGCGTCGCGCGCGGCGCTGCTCGACCAGCTGGCCGAGGTCACCGCGCGCTTCGCCGACCGCGAGCAGATTCCGGTGCCACCGGGGTGGGGCGGCTATCTGCTTGCTCCCGAGTCGGTCGAATTCTGGCAGGGCCGGGAGAACCGGTTGCATAACCGGATCCGGGTCGCCGGCGCTCACGTCGAGCGCCTCCAGCCCTAGCCCGCCCCGGGGGTCGGTGCGACGGGACAGACCCGACCCCGGGCAGGCATGCGAACGCGACAACGACTACCTTCACCTATAAGCACCTAGTCAGGGCAGCCATACCAGCCAGAGCGCAAAGGGGTTCTCGTGGCCGACACCGACGACACCGCAACTCTGAAGTACCCGGGGGGCGAGATCGACCTGGAGATCGTTCGCGCCACCGAAGGTGCGGACGGGATTGCCCTCGGTTCCCTGTTGTCCAAAACCGGGCACACCACCTTCGACAACGGCTTCGTCAACACCGCCGCGTGCAAGAGCGCGATCACCTACATCGACGGTGACGCCGGGATTCTGCGGTACCGCGGCTACCCGATCGAGCAGCTCGCCGAGAAGTCGACCTTCATCGAAGTGAGCTACCTGCTGATCTACGGCGAGCTGCCGGACAAGGACCAGCTCGCCGAGTTCACCAAGCGGATCCAGCTGCACACCATGCTGCACGAGGACCTCAAGCGCTTCTTCGACGGCTTCCCCCGCAACGCACACCCCATGCCGGTGCTGTCCAGCGTGGTGAACGCGCTGAGCGCCTACTATCCCGACGCGCTCGACCCGATGGACAACAACCAGGTCGAGCTGTCGACGATCCGCCTGCTCGCGAAATTGCCCACCATCGCCGCGTACGCCTACAAGAAGTCCGTCGGCCAGCCGTTCCTCTACCCGGACAACAAGCTGACGCTGGTGGAGAACTTCCTGCGAATGACGTTCGGGCTGCCCGCAGAGCCCTATCAAGCCGACCCCGAGGTGGTCCGGGCGCTGGACATGCTGCTCATCCTGCACGCCGACCACGAGCAGAACTGCTCGACGTCGACGGTGCGGCTGGTGGGGTCGTCGCGGGCCAACCTGTTCACCTCGATCTCCGGCGGCATCAACGCGCTGTGGGGGCCGCTGCACGGCGGAGCCAACCAGGCGGTGCTCGAGATGCTCGAGCAGATCCGCGAAAGTGGCGACGACGTCAGCGAGTTCGTCCGCAAGGTGAAGAACCGCGAAGAGGGCGTCAAGCTGATGGGCTTCGGCCACCGGGTCTACAAGAACTACGACCCTCGCGCCCGCATCGTCAAGGAACAGGCCGACAAGATCCTGGCCAAGCTCGGCGGCGACCCGCTGCTGGAGATCGCCAAGGAATTGGAAGAGGCGGCGCTGACCGACGACTACTTCATCGAGCGCAAGCTGTACCCGAACGTCGACTTCTACACCGGGCTGATCTACCGGGCCCTCGGCTTCCCCGTCCGGATGTTCACCGTGCTGTTCGCGTTGGGCCGGCTGCCCGGCTGGGTCGCGCACTGGCGTGAGATGCACGACGAGGGTGACAGCAAGATCGGCCGCCCGCGCCAGATTTACACCGGCTACACCGAGCGCGACTACACCACCATCGACGCGCGCTAGTGGCGATCGCGAGCGCGGCGTAGCCGGGCGCTGCGGGTTGCCACCGATGAGCTAGTGGCGATCGCGAGCGTGGCGTAGCCGGGCGCTGCGGGTCGCCACGGATCAGGTCATCAGCAGAGCGAGGCCAGCACCGCCATGGCGGCGTTGTGCCCGCCGATGCCCGACACTGCGCCGCCGCGGCGGGCACCGGAGCCGCACAACATGATCCGCTCGTGGGAGGTCGCCACCCCCCATTGTCGTGCGGGCGTGTTCAGCGGGTCGTCGTCGTCCGCGAACGGCCACGACAGGCCGCCGTGGAAGATGTTGCCGGCCGTCATCCCGAGCGTGCGGTGCAAGTCCAGGGTGGTCGTCGTCTCGATGCACGGCCGGCCCTGAGCGTCGCTCATCAACACGTCCTGAATGGGTTCGGCCAGAACGGAATTCAGTGACGCCAGTACCGACTCGGTCAGCCGGTCACGCAGGGCGCCGGAGTAGCTGCCGTCGAACAACGAGTGCGGGGTGTGCAGACCGAACACCGTCATCGTGTGGGCGCCCGATTCGCGCAGGTCGGCCGACAAGATGCTCGGGTCGGTCAGCGAATGGCAATAGGCTTCGCACGGTAGCGGATTCGGGATATTCCCGGCGGCCGCGCGCGAATATCCGGTGTCCAGTTGGGTCCAGGTCTCGTTCACATGGAACGTCCCGGCGAAGGCCTGTTCGGGGCTGACGCCGTCGTCACGCAATCGGGGCAGTCGCCGCAGCACCATGTTCACCTTGACTTGCGCGCCCTGGGCGGGGGTCGGCGGCCGTTCGCCGAGCAGGCCTGCCAAGACCGCGGGTGTGACGCCGGCGAGGACGAACCGGCCCTTTATCAGGTGGTCCTCGTCGCCGGTGCGGTAGCGCACCAGGCCGTCGGGTTCGACGTTGTAAACCTCTGCGCCAGTGATGATTTCGGCACCGTGGCCGACGGCGGCCGTCGCCAGGGCATCGGTCAGTGCGCCCATCCCGCCGACGGGAACATCCCAGTCGCCGGTGCCGCCGCCCAGCACGTGATAGAGGAGGCAGACGTTCTGGATCAGCGACGGGTCGTCAAGGCGCGCGAACGTTCCGATCAGCGCGTCAGTCGCGATCACACCGCGGACCACGTCGTTGCTGACAGCGGCGGTGATGGCATGCCCGATCGGCTCGTCGATCATCGCGTGCCACGCGGCCGCCGCCTCGGGGTCACCGCTTCCCGAGACATGCAGGCGGGCCTGCTCGTGGGTGCGCAGCGGTTCCAGCAGTGTCGGCCATAGCCGTTGGGTCACCAGTCGGCAGCGTCGGTAGAAGGAGGCGAACCCCTGCTCATCGGGGCCGGCGCCGATCGCGGCGAACGTGTCGCCGGCAGCACCGATCAACAGCCCACTGCGGCCATCGGCGTCGGGGTCGGGCGTGTACGAGGAATACTGCCGCCGGGCCAGCCGCACCGCCGCACCCAGGTCGGCGACGATGCGGGCCGGCAACAAGCTGACCAGGTAGGAGTAGCGGGAGAGCCGGACGCCGACACCGTCGAAGGCCTGCGCCGAGACCGCGGCTCCGCCGATGTGACCCTGCCGCTCCAGCAACCGCACCCGAAGGCCCGCGCGAGCCAGATACGCCGCCGCGACCAGGCCGTTGTGACCGCCACCAATCACTATGGCGTCCAAGGCACCGCCATCTGCCGCGTGATGGCTCAGTTCAGGTAGCCCTCCACCTCGCCGGGCGGACGAACCTCGGCCTCCCGGGGGTCACCGCCGGTTTCACGCAGCGCCCGCCGCTGCCGTAGCAGGTCCCAACACTGGTCCAGCTCGACCTCCAGCCGGCGCAGGCGGTCGTGTTCCTCCGATTCGGCGATGTCGCGGTGTTGCAGCTGCTCCCGCAGGGCTTTCTCCTGTGCGACCAGGTCGCGGATGTGTGCCAGGGTTTCGTTGTCGGTCGGTTTCTTGCCGTTGGCCATCGCTCCAGTGTGCCCGACCGGGCGTGGGCCGAATCGCTAGGTTGCCAATCGCCCGCCGGGCGCGCAGCGCAGGCGATCGAACCGAGGGAGGCGAAACCCTTGTGCCATAGCCGATTCAGAGCCGGCCACGACGAAGATCCCGACGGTGTCGCTCGCGCTCCGGCGCCCGAAGCGCTAGCTCGGGCCGGGGAGGCGCAGCACCAGGCGGGCGCCGCCAAGCGGGCTGCTTTCCAGTGCAGCGGTTCCGCCGTGCAGGTGGGCCTGTTGGGCCACCAACGCCAGTCCCAGGCCCGACCCGGAATGGGAGGCGGTCGACCCGCGGGAGAACCGTTCGAACACCACCTGGCGTTCGTCTTCGGGCACGCCGCTGCCGTTGTCGTCGATGGCGATCTCCACCCCGGCGCGCGAGCTGACCGCCGAGAGGCGGACGCGGGTCGCGCCGCCGTGCTTGACGGCGTTGGCGATCGCGTTGTCCACCGCCAGGCGCAGTCCGGCAGGCAATCCGACGATGATGCACGTCGGCGACGGCACCAGTGACACGTCGAGGTCGGGGTAGATGCGCATCGCGTCGTGGGCGGCGCGGTCAAGCAGCTCGGTGATGTCGACCGGCACCTGATCGTCGGATGTCGACAGTTCGCCCTGGGCGAGCCGCTCCAGGGCGCTCAGGGTGGCCTCGATCCGCGACTGGGTGCGGATGACGTCGCTCAGCACCTCTTTGCGTTGGTCGTCGGGCATGTCCAGGGTGGCCAGCACCTCGAGGTTGGTGCGCATCGCCGTCAAGGGCGTGCGCAGCTCGTGCGACGACACGGCGGCGAAGTCGCGGGCCGACGCCAGCGCCTCCTTGGTCCGGATCTGCTCATCCCAGATGCGCTGCAGCATGCCCCGCATGGCCTCGGCGATCTCGACGGCCTCGGTGGCGCCGTGCACCTCCACCCGCGGTGCCTCGTCGCCGGCATCGATCGATTGGGTCTGCTGCGCCAGCTGCTTGAACGGGCGCACCGCGAACGCGGCCAGCAACCAGGCGAACACAGCCGCCGCGCCAATGGCGAAGCCACAGATCAGCAGTACTCGCCGGTGCAGATTGTTGGTTTCGGCGAGTGTCGCGTCGTACGTCGCACCCACGGCCAGCGACGTGGGCTCCGGCGCGGGAATCTCCACCGTCCGCACCCGGTAGCGCACGCCTTTGACGTAAGCGTCGGCGTAATCGACGTCCAGCTTGGGCAGCGTCACATAGGAGTTCGACTTGACCTGGTCGCCGCGGCGGACCGTCATGATGGCGTCGTTGTCGTTGGGGGAGCGCGGAATTTCGTCGAGGCCGCGCGGCAGGAAAGGGATCGCGAATCCCGCGGCCTCGTCGAGGCGGCGGTCCAGCCGCTCCTTGCGGTCGTTGGTGATGCCCACCCAGACGACGATCCCGACGATGAGCACGGGAATGGCGGCGCCGATGGCGGTCGCGACCACGACCCGGGCGCGCAGCGAAGGCGTACGGGTCAGGATGCGGGATAGAAAGTTCATGGGGCCCGCCTGGTTACTGCATACGCAGCACGAACCCTACTCCGCGGACGGTGTGCAGCAGCCGGGGACCGCCATTGGCCTCCAGCTTGCGGCGCAGGTACCCGATGAACACGTCGACGACGTTGGTGTCGGCGGCGAAGTCGTAACCCCACACCAGTTCCAGCAGCTGCGCGCGGGACAGGACCGCGGTCTTGTGCTCGGCCAACACCGCCAGCAGGTCGAACTCCCGCTTGGTCAGGTCGACGTCGACGCCGTTGACGCGGGCGCGCCGGCCGGGGATGTCCACCTCGAGCGGGCCCACCGTGATGGTTTCCGAGGAGGAGGTGGCGGTCGCGCCGCGACGGCGAAGCAGCGCCTTCACCCGCGCGACAAGCTCGGCCAACACGAACGGTTTGACCAAGTAGTCGTCGGCGCCGGCCTCGAGTCCGGCGACCCGGTCGTCGACCGAGCTGCGGGCGGACAGCACGCAGACCGGGACGTCGTTGTCCATCGCCCTGAGCGCGGTGACGACGCTGACGCCGTCCAGCACCGGCATGTTGATGTCGAGCACGATCGCGTCCGGCCGGGTCTCGGTGGCGCTGCGCAAGGCTTCGGCGCCGTCGACCGCGGTCGACACCTCGAATCCGGACAGCCGCAGGCCGCGTTCCAGCGACGCGAGCACATCAGAGTCGTCGTCGACGACCAAGACGCGGGGTGAGATGCCACCAGTGTCCATGCCGCCCATCTTGCCTGATTGTTGATCGCGGCGGTGCCCTGGCCGGGCCGTCGATGCCTAAAAGGTTACGTTTTCGACGCTGGGCCGCGACTGCCCGTTGGTATGGGCGGGTCACCCCGAGATCGGTTGGTGTGACGCGGCATTCGCGTCCGGGGCGATTTGTGTCCGATTGATGTTGCCTCCGTGAGGGTTTGGGTCATTCCGTGGAGAGTCCGCTCAGCCGCACCGCCAGCTGCCGGCGCACCGCGGGAACCCCTGCGGCCAGGCGCATTCCCGTGTTGCGCAGGGGGCGCAACGGGCGCGGCAGGGTCGCGACCCGGGTCAGCCGTCCAGTCAGTTTCAGCACCCGCTCGGCGCGGCGGCGCTGCGCGGTGCTGTAGGCATCCAGCGCGGCGTCCGGGCCGCCCCCCAGAACCTCGGCGAGCGCCCCGGCCAGCGCCACCGCGTCGGTGATCCCGAGGTTCATGCCCTGGCCCCCGGCCGGGCTGTGCACGTGCGCCGCGTCGCCGGCCAGCAGCAGTCGGCCGGAGCGGTACGTGTCGGCGACGCGGTGGTGGATGTGGAACCGCGACCCCCAGACCAGCTCGGTGACGACCGTCTGCCCCGGCCCGAAGCCCCGGGTGTCCAGGAGTGCCTGCACAAATTCAGCCGACGGCAGCTGCGGCGCGTCGGCGGTCGGTGCGACGACACGGAAAATGTCGCCGGGCAGCGGGGCCAGCACCGTCAGGCCGTCTTTGGCGTAGAACAGGATCACCTCGTTGCGGGGCGCTTCGCCGGTCACTCGCACGTCGGCGAGCGTGAAAGCCTCGGCGAACTCCCCACCGGTGAAGCCGATTCCGGCTTGCGTCCGGACCGTGCTGTTCATGCCGTCCGACCCGACGGCGTAGGCGGCCCTGATGGTGTCGCCGTCGTCGAATGTGGCCGTCACGCCGGTGGCGTCCTGGCTGATGCGGCTCAGTGTCTTGGGGCGGACCACGTCGCCGCCCAACTCCTGGAGCCGCTCGAGCAGCAGCCGCTCGGTGTCGGCCTGGGACAGCATCAGGGTGTAGGGATGGTCCGTCGGCAGCTCGCTGAAGTCGACGGGGATCAGGATGCGCCGGCCCTCCCGCATGGTGAATCGCGGCGCGATCAGCCCCGCCTTGACCATGCGCCGGGCCACGTCGAGCTCCTCGAGCACCTCGAGGGTGCGGGCGTTGACGGCGGCGGCGCGGGACGTGTTGGCGCCCTCGGCCAACTTGTCGACCACCACCACCCGAATTCCGCGGCTGAGCAGTGTGGCGGCGAGCGTGAGGCCGGTGGGGCCCGCGCCTACCACCAGGACATCGGTGTCTTTCATGGTCCGCTCCTCTCCCTGGTGAGTTAAGTCAACGCTTGTTGGCATACCTCCATGCTTGCGCGTCGCTGGCACAATGTCAACAGTTGTTGGCCTACACTCGTTGGCATGAGAAGGTCGTCAGAGGAGACCAAGGCGGTGATTCTGGCGGCGGCCCGCGAGCGGTTCGGCGCGGCCGGCTTTCAGGGCGCGACCATTCGGGCGATCGCCGCCGACGCGGGCATCGATCCCGCGATGGTCATGCGGTACTACGGCAGCAAGGACAAGCTGTTCGCCGCGGCGGCCGAGTTCGACTTGCGGTTTCCCGACCTCGCCTCGACCGACCCGGCGCAGGTCGGCCGGTCGCTGGTCCGGCACTTTCTCGAACGCTGGGAGGGCGACGAGGCGCTCGTCATCCTGCTGCGGTCCAGCGCCACCAACGGCGAAGCGGCCCAACGGATGCAGGAAATCTTCGGAAGCCAGATCCAGCCGCTGGTGGCTTCCTTCGTGCCGCCGCAAGATTCCGCTGTGCGGGCAGGGCTGATCGCGACCCAGATCCTGGGGATGGCGTTGTGCCGCTTCGTGTTACGGCTACCCCCGATCGTGGAGATGACCCGCGACGAGATCGTCGACTGGCTCGGCCCGACCATTCAGCGCTACCTCGGGCTGCCGGACGGCTGACTCGCGAGACGTAAACCACGGTGACGTTTTGCGGCGTGTCGTGTGCGTGGCTTACGTGTCGTGAAGCGCTCGGCGAAATGTCAGGGCAATCCGATGCGGCGGTAGCGCTGCAAGCGGGCCGTCAACCGTTCGCCCGCGGGGAGCGCCCGCAGCGCGTGCACCTCGGCGGCGATGGCGCGCGAGAGTCGCTGGCAGAACTCGACCGGCTCGTCGGCGGCGTCGGGATGCTCCGGCACGACGGCATCGACGATGCCCGACGCCAGCAGGTCGACCGACCGGATGCCTTGCGCCGCGGCAAGTTCGGCGGCGTGGGCGGTGTCTCGGAAGACGATCGCACTGGCGCCTTCGGGCGGGAGCGGCGCCAGCCAAGCGTGCAGCGCGGCCAGCACCCGATCGGCGGGCACCATCGCCAGCGCCGGCCCGCCGCTGCCCTGGCCGAGCAGCACCGACACCGTCGGGGTATCGAGGGTCACCAGCTCGGCCAGGCACTGGGCGATCTGGCCGGCCAGCCCGCCCTGTTCGGCCTCGGCCGACAGCGCGGGACCGGCGGTGTCGATCACCAGCACCAGCGGAAGGCGCAGCTCGGCGGCCAGCGCCATGCCGCGCCGGGCCTCGCGCAGCGACGCGGGCCCCACCGTCCCGCCCGTCACCCGCTGCTGTCCGAGCACCACCGCGGGCTGACCGGCGAAACGGGCCAGCGCTAGCAGGGTCGTCGCCGCTTCTCCCTGCCCCGTGCCCGACAGCAGTACCCGATCGGTGGCGCCGTGGCGTAGCAGCAGCCCGACACCCGGCCGGTCGGGGCGGCGGGACGCCACCACCGAGTCCCACGCCGGCACGTCGGGGAGCGGTTCGGGCGGCGCCGCCGCCGGTAGGGGATCGGGTGGGTCGGCGATGACGGTCAGCGCGCGGTCCAGCGTCCGGCGCAGCTCGCCAACCGGGACGACCCCGTCGATCACGCCGTGGCGCTGCAGGTTCTCCGCCGTCTGGACGCCTTCGGGGAACGGTTCGCCGTAGAGCAGCTGGTACACCCGGGGCCCGAGGAAGCCGATCATCGCGTCCGGTTCGGCGACGGTGACATGGCCGAGCGAACCCCACGACGCGAACACCCCGCCGGTGGTGGGATTGCGCAGGTAGACCAGGTAGGGCAGGTGGGCCTGCTTGTGCAGGCGGACGGCGGCGGCGATCTTCACCATCTGCAGGAAGGCGACCGTGCCCTCCTGCATGCGGGTGCCGCCGGAGCTCGGCGAGGCCAGCAGCGGCAGGCCTTCGGCGGTCGCTCGCTGCACCGCGGCGGTGATCCGTTCGGCCGCGGCCACCCCGATCGAGCCGCCGAGGAAGCCGAACTCGCAGACCACCACCGCGACCCGGCGTCCGTAGATGCGTCCCTCGCCGGTGAGCACCGATTCGTCCAGGCCGGTGGCCGCCCGCGCGTCGGCCAGCTCTCGCGCGTAGGCCTCGCTGACCGGCACCGCGAGCGGCTCGCTGTCCCACCGGATGAAGGAGCCCTCGTCCAGCACCGCGTCGCGCAGCTGAGCAGCCGTGATACGACTCACGACACGAGGCTATATAGGGTGGCTGCCATGATCGGTGTTACCCAGGCCGAAGCCGTGCTGACGATTGAGCTGCAGCGGCCCGAGCGCCGCAACGCGCTGAATTCCCAGCTCGTCGAGGAGCTGCGGGAGGCGTTCCAGAAGGCGAGCGACGGCTCCGTCCGTGCCATCGTGCTGACCGGCCAGGGCACCGCGTTCTGCGCCGGCGCCGACCTGAGCGGCGACGCGTTTGCCGCCGACTATCCGGACCGGCTCATCGAGCTGCACAAGGTGATGGATACCACGCTGATCCCGGTGATCGCCGCCATCAACGGCCCCGCCATCGGCGCGGGCCTGCAGCTGGCCATGCAGTGCGATCTGCGGGTCGTCGCCCCGGACGCGTTCTTCCAGTTCCCGACATCGAAATACGGTCTGGCGCTTGACAACTGGAGCATCCGCCGGTTGTCTTCGCTGGTCGGCCACGGGCGAGCCCGCGCGATGCTGCTGGCCGCGGAGAAGCTGACCGCCGACGCCGCGATGCAGACCGGAATGGCCAACCGCATCGGAACGCTGGCCGACGCCCAAGCGTGGGCCGCCGAGATCGCCGGCCTGGCACCGCTGGCGATTCAGCATGCCAAGCGCGTGCTGAACGACGACGGCGCCATCGAGGAGGCCGGGCCGGTGCACAAGGAGCTGTTCGACAGGGCGTGGGGCAGCCAGGACGTCATCGAGGCCCAGGTCGCCCGCATCGAGAAGCGACCGCCGAAGTTCCAGGGGGCCTGACCGTCATGCTGCGGGGGGCGCTGCGACTGGCCGCCGGCACGGCTTCGCTGGTGGCCGGCAGCTGGGTGGTGCGGGCGCTGCACGGCGCACCGGCGGCCCTCGGCGCCCACCCCGCCGCGATCAGGGCGGTGGCGGAGCGGTCACCGAACTACCGCGACGGCGCGTTCGTCAACCTCGACCCCGCCTCCAATTTCATGATGGATCGCGAAGAACTGCGGCTGGTCGCCTGGGAGCTCATCGGCAGTCGGGGCGTGAGCCGGCCTTCGGCGCCAATCCCGTTGGCCGCTCCCGCGATCTTCGACGGTGACCCCGGCCGGCTCGCCGTCAGCTGGTTCGGTCACTCGACGGCGCTGCTGGAGATCGACGGTTACCGGGTGCTCACCGACCCGGTCTGGAGCGACCGGTGCTCACCGTCGGACATCGTCGGACCGCAGCGGCTGCACCCGCCGCCGGTGCAACTGGAAGGGCTGCCCGCCGTCGACGCGGTGGTGATCAGCCATGACCACTACGACCACCTCGATATGGACACGGTGACGGCGCTGGCCCGCACGCAGCGGGCCCCGTTCTTCGTGCCGCTCGGTGTCGGCGCTCACCTGCGCGCGTGGGGGATACCGGAGCACCGCATCGTCGAGCTCGACTGGCATCAGAGCGGCCTGGTCGACGAGCTGACCGTGACTTGCCTGCCGGCGCGGCACTTTTCGGGTCGCTTCCTGGATCGCAATACCACGCTGTGGGCGTCGTGGACATTCATCGGTCCGAATCATCGCGCCTACTTCGGCGGCGACACCGGCTACACCAAGAGCTTCGCGCAGATCGGCGCCGACCATGGGCCGTTCGACCTGACGCTGTTGCCCATCGGCGCCTACAACACCGCGTGGCCGGACGTCCACATGAACCCCGAGGACGCGGTACGGGCGCACCTGGACCTCACCGGTGACGGACTGCTAGTGCCGATTCATTGGGGCACATTCCGGCTGGCCCCCCACCCGTGGGCCGAGCCGGTTGAACGCCTGCTCGCCGCCGCGGAACCGGAACACGTCAAAGTTGCGGTCCCCGCCCCCGGCCAACGCATCGATCCCGCGGCGCCGCCCAAATCGAACCCCTGGTGGCGGCTCTGATTCGGGGGTCCGCCAACCTCCCCACGCTAGAGTTCCGCCATGACGAAACGCGCGGCCGCGGCCGTTGCCACGGTGCTGCTCGGCCTGACCGGATGCGGGCCCACCCAACCGGTATCCAGCCGGCCCGCACTCTCTGACGCGCCGCCCAACGAGGTGTCAGGTCTCGCGATCCCCGCCGGCCGCGTCGACGAGGCGGTCGCCAAGGTCGACGGCCTCGTCGGCGACCTGATGAAGAGCACCGGCGTCCCGGGCATGGCCGTGGCCATCGTCCACGGCGGAAAGGTGCTGTACGTCAAGGGGTTCGGCATCAAGGATGTGAGCAAGGGGCAGGGCCAGGACAACAAGGTGGACGCCGACACCGTTTTCCAGTTGGCTTCGGTGTCCAAGTCGGTCGGCTCGACGGTGGTCGCGCACGAAGTCAGTGACAACGTCGTCGCATGGGACACCCCGGTGGCGTCGAAGCTGCCGTGGTTCACGCTGAGCGATCCCTACGTCACGGGCCACGTCACCGTCGCCGACCTGTATTCGCATCGCTCCGGGCTGCCCGACCATGCCGGTGACAAACTCGAAGACTTGGGCTACGACCGTCGGCAGACCCTCGAACGGCTGAAGTACTTGCCGTTGGCTCCGTTTCGAACCAGCTACGCCTACACCAACTATGGGGTAACCGCGGCGGCCGAGGCGGTGGCCTCCGCGGCGGGCAAGTCATGGGAGGACCTGTCCAACGAGGTGCTCTACCGCCCCCTGGGGATGACATCGACCAGTTCGCGGTTCGCCGACTTCGTCGCACGACCCAACCATGCGGTCAACCACATCAAGATCGCCGACAGATGGGAGGCCCGATTCCAGCGGGACCCCGGTCCACAGTCACCCGCGGGCGGGGTGAGCTCGTCGGTGAACGACATGGCCCACTGGCTGATGATGTTGCTGGGCAACGGAACGTACAACGGACAGCGGATCGCGTCGCCGGAAGCCTTGCTGGCCGCCACCAGCCCGCAGACGGTTTCGGTGCCCGCGAAGACGCCCAAGGCGCGCTCGGGGTTCTACGGATACGGCTTCAACGCGTCGGTCGACTCGTCGGGCCGCACCGAATACAGTCATTCCGGCGCTTTCGATTTGGGGGCGGCGACAAACTTCGTCGTGATGCCCTCGGAGGACTTGGGCATCATCGCGCTGACGAATGGCGCGCCCTATGGCATCCCGGAGACGTTGACCGCCGAATTCATGGATCTTGTCCAGTACGGCCAGATTCGTGAGGACTGGGGGGCTCTGTACCGGAAGGCGATCGGCTGGCTGAACAACCCGGAGGGGTCGCTGGTCGGCAAGCAGCCGCCGGCCAACCCCGCGCCGGCCAGGCCGCTCAGCGACTACGCGGGCGCGTATGCCAGCGCCTACTGGGGCCCGGCCGTCGTCACCGAACACGACGGCTCCCTGCAGCTGGCGATGGGCCCCAAGAACCGGACGGTCACGCTGACGCACTGGGACGGCGACACCTTCACCTTCGGTCTGACCGACGAAAACGCCCCGCCCGGAACGATTTCCAAGGCCACCTTCGCGGGACGGACGCTCAACCTGGAGTACTACGACTCGGACAAGCTGGGAACGTTCACCCGATGATCGCCGGTCTGACCGATGCCGAGGTGGCGCAGCGGGTCGCCGAGGGCAAGAGCAACGCGGTCCGCGAACGCGCCACCCGCAGCATCGCCGACATCGTGCGGGCCAACGTCTTCACCCGGATCAACGCGATCCTGGGTGTGTTGCTGCTGATCGTGCTGGCGACGGGCTCGCTGATCAACGGGATGTTCGGCCTGCTCATCATCGCCAACAGCGTCATCGGCATGGTCCAAGAGATTCGTGCCAAACGAACGCTGGATGCGCTCGCCATCGTCGGGCAGGCGAAACCGTTGGTGCGCAGGCAATCCGGAACGCGCACGCTGTTGCCCTCCGAGGTGGTGCTCGACGACATCATCGAACTCGGGCCCGGGGACCAAGTCGTCGTCGACGGCCAGATCGTCGAAGAGGCGAATCTGGAGGTCGACGAGTCGTTGCTGACCGGCGAGGCCGACCCGATGGCCAAGGCCACCGGTGATGCGGTCATGTCGGGCAGCTTCGTCGTCGCCGGCGCGGGCGCCTACCGCGCCACTAAGGTCGGGCCGGAGGCCTACGCCGCCAAGCTCGCCGAAGAGGCCAGTAAGTTCACGTTGGTCAAATCCGAACTGCGCAACGGGATCAACCGGATCCTGCAGTTCATCACCTACCTGTTGGTGCCGGCCGGCCTGCTGACGATCTACACCCAGTTCTTCACCACGCACGCGGGCTGGCGGCAGTCCGTGCTCCGGACCGTGGGTGCGTTGGTCCCGATGGTGCCCGAAGGCCTGGTCTTGCTGACGTCGGTCGCGTTCGCCGTTGGGGTGGTCCGGCTCGGGCAGCGCCGGTGTCTCGTGCAGGAGCTGCCCGCGATCGAGGGACTCGCCCGGGTCGATGTGGTCTGCGCGGACAAGACGGGCACCCTGACGGAGAACGGCATGCGTGTCGCGGGTGTCGAGGAACTCGAAGCGGCACAGCGGCACAGGGTCACCGACGCCCTGGCGGCGTTGGCCACCGCCGACCCGCGCCCCAATGCGAGCATGCAGGCGATCGCCGAGAGCTATGGGCGTCCACCCGGCTGGATCGCCACGGCCACCGCGCCGTTCAAGTCGGCCACCAAGTGGAGCGGGGTGTCCTTCGGGGATAACGGCAACTGGGTGATCGGGGCGCCGGATGTGCTGCTCGATCCGGCGTCGGCGGCAGCCGAAAAGGCCGAGCGGATCGGCGCGCAGGGTTTGCGGGTGCTGCTGGTCGGCACCGGCGACGTCGCCGTCGACCATCCGGACGCGCCGGGCCGCGTCACCCCCGTCGCGCTGGTGGTGCTCGAGCAGCGGGTGCGCCCCGACGCCGCGGACACACTGAATTATTTTGCCGAGCAGGGTGTTTCGGTCAAGGTCATTTCCGGCGACAACGCGGTGTCGGTCGGCGCCGTCGCCGACAAGCTCGGGCTGCGCGGGGAGACGATGGACGCCCGGCGGCTGCCGGCGGAGCCCGCGCAATTGGCCGACACGCTGGACGCCTACACCACGTTCGGCCGGGTGCGGCCCGACCAGAAGCGGGCGATGGTGCACGCCCTGCAATCGCACGGGCATACGGTCGCGATGACCGGTGACGGCGTCAACGACGTGCTGGCGCTCAAGGATGCCGACATCGGTGTCGCGATGGGTGCCGGCAGCCCGGCGTCGCGCGCGGTCGCGCAGATCGTGTTGCTGGACAACAGGTTTGCCACCCTGCCGTATGTCGTCGGCGAGGGCCGGCGGGTGATCGGCAACATCGAGCGGGTCGCCAACCTGTTCTTGACCAAGACCGTCTACTCGGTGTTGCTGGCGCTGCTGGTCGGCATCGAATGCCTGTTCGCCAAACCGCTCAGAGCCGATCCCTTGCTGTACCCGTTTCAGCCGATACACGTCACCATCGCGGCGTGGTTCACCATCGGGATCCCGTCGTTCATCCTGTCGCTCGCCCCCAATAACGAACGCGCCTACCCGGGCTTCGTGCGGCGGGTGCTGAGCTCGGCGCTGCCCTCCGGGCTCATCGTCGGCACCGCGACTTTCGGGTCCTACCTGTTGGCCTATCACGGCCGGCACGCGACGTTCCAGCAACAGGAGCAGGCGTCGACCGCGGCCCTGATCACGCTGCTGATGACGGCGCTGTGGGTGCTCGCGGTGGTCGCGCGCCCCTACCAGTGGTGGCGGGTCGCGCTGGTGCTCGGCTCCGGCCTGGCCTACGTGGTGATCTTCAGCATCCCGCTGGCCCGCCGGGCGTTTCTGCTCGACCCCTCCGATGTCGTGGTGACGTCGACCGCAGTGGGGATCGGCCTACTGGGCGCCGGCGCCATCGAGGCGATGTGGTGGATCCGGGCGCGGGTGCTGGGCGTGCAGCCGCGACTGTGGCGCTAACGGCCGCCAAGTAGGATTTCGGCGGGGAAAGGACGGGTACATGGGATTCCTGGACAAGGCCAAAGACCTTTTGTCGCAGAATGCCGACAAGGTCGGAACCGCGATCGACAAGGCCGGCGAATTCGTCGACGAGAAGACGCAGGGCAAGTACTCCGACACCATCCACAAAGTGCAAGAAGAGGCCAAGAAAGCGGCCGGGACCGCGGCTAAAGGCGACGACCAGAACTGAGCTCATGGCGAAACTCTCCGGATCCATCGACGTCCCGCTGCCACCCGAGGTGGCCTGGAAGCATGCCTCCGACCTGTCCCGGTTTAAGGATTGGCTGACCATCCACCGGGTATGGCGCAGCAAACTGCCCGACGACATCGACAAGGGCACCGTCGTGGAGTCGATCGTCGAAGTCAAGGGCATGTACAACCGGATCAGGTGGACGGTCGTGCGCTACAAGCCGCCGGAAGGCATGACGCTCAACGGTGACGGCGTCGGCGGCGTCAAGGTCAAGCTGATGGCCAAAGTTCACCCCGCGGAAGAGGGCTCGGTCGTCAGCTTCGACGTGCACCTCGGTGGCCCCGCCCTGTTCGGGCCGATCGGCATGATCGTCGCCGCCGCGCTGCGTGGCGACATCGACATGTCGCTGCAGAACTTCGTCACGGTATTCACCCGCCCCGACCCCGGAATGAACGGCTCGGGCGGTCGTCGCTGACCGACGGGCGCCACGCGAGCGTGACGGCGCCGAGGTCGGTCCCACGTCGGCTAATCTCGCTTGCATGACTCGCCGGCTGCGCCCTGGTTGGCTGGTGGCGCTCTTCGCCTTGGTGATTTCGGCCAGCGCCTGGCTGCCGTGGTTGACGACGGCGGTCAACGGCGGGGGCTGGGCAAACGCCATCGGAGGCGCCCACGGGAACTTGGAACTGCCGCGGGGGTTCGGCGCGGGCCAGCTCATCGTGCTGCTGTCCTCCGCGCTGTTGGTGACGGGGGCGATGGTCGGCCGCGGACTGTCTGTCAGGCTCGCTTCGGTTGGCGCGCTGGTGATTTCGCTGTTGATCGTCGCGCTGACGGCGTGGTACTACAAGCTCAACGTGAATCCGCCGGTATCGGCCCAATATGGCCTGTACGTCGGCGCGGTCGCGGCTGTCTGTGCGGTGGTCTGCTCGATTGCGGCGGTCATCGCGGCCCTGGCTTCCGGTCGGTCCGGCCGCTGAGGCCTCAGGGCGACGGGAACTCGTGCGTTCCCGAGGCCGAGCTGTCGCTCGGCTCGTTGACGCCGAACACGAAGGGCGCGAACACGATTTCGCGACCGTCCGGGTCGCGGTACGTGACGGCACCCGTCGCCGCCCAGTACGGATGCTGTTCGACGGGTTCGATGCCCGCCGCTTGCAGCCGGGCGATCGCCGTCTGTTGTGCCTGCTGGTCGGGGAAGTACAGGCACAGCTGTTCGTGGTGGTCCACGGCGACGGGCTCGACGGATTCCACGATCTCCAGGGTCAGGTTCCAGCTGGGCAGTCCGAAGATGGCGCCGTTGCTGCCGTAGCTCTCGCCGAAGGTCTCGAAGAGCGGCAAGCCCACCAGGTCGCGGTAGAACCGCACCGTCTCGTGGAAGTTCGCCGACCGGCGCGCGAAACGTAAGCCGCCGATCGACGCCAGTTGCATCGGCCAGTGCGTGGTGCGGCGGGGATTCTGGGCGCCCATCACAACCCGACCGCGCTTGCCGCCGACTCGGCGGTATCCCAGCGCCGCAGCTGGTGGCCGGGCGCCCACGTCGAATGGGTTCCGCTCGAAATGCGCTCCGGCAGTTGGAGTTTGCACACCGGGCCATCAGCGATCCGGGCGGCGTCGAAGATCACGCAATAGGAGGCGTCGGTGTTCATGTCTGTGGTGAGGGTGACCAGGTAACCGTCGTCCTCGCCGGTGGCTCCGACCCGTGGCGCCATTGCCGTTTCGCTTCCATAGACGCCGTCGCCGAAGCGGAATTCCTGTTGGTTTCCGGTGCGCAGGTCGTGTTTGACCAGCCCGTCGAACAAGAACCAGCCCGGCTTGCCGGTGGCGGCATAGGCGTAGCGGTAGTCGCCTGCGGCGTAGTCCGGGTTGATGGTGCCGAACTCGGTGATGGACTCCGACAGCCGCTCCTCCCGCACCGCCCCGGTGGCGAGGTTGAAACGCCAACGGTGCAGCCGCGACTGCAGGCGATCGAGCGCCAGGAACCGAAAAAGCTTGTCCCACTTCGATCCACCGGTGTCAGCTGGCGAAGGATCGCCCTCGAAGAAGCCGTCGAGCACAATCTCGTCGCCGTCCTCGTAGGCGTTGACGAAGTGCAGCACGAATGTCGGGTCCGCTTCGAACCATCGGATGTCGCCGGTTCCACCCCGACGGGGCAGAACCGCAAACCGCGACGGGATGTCGGGATGAAAGCGCGGCACGTGCACGTCGTGCTCGAGAAGGGCGGGATCCCAGAACAACGGAAAGTCGTTGAGAATCACGTAGTTTTCGGTGAACGCCATGTCGTGCGGCAAGCGCGGCCCGGGCAGCGGGATGTCGACGTAGTGGACCAACTCGCTGTTGTCGTCGACCACGCCGTAGCGCATGTACGGCTCTCGCTTGCTGTAGTTGAAGAACAGCAACTCACCGGTTTTGCCGTCCACCTTCGGGTGCGCGGACACACCCCAGTCGGTCGGAAAGCGCCCGCTCCAGCTCTCCTTGCCCAGCGTTTCGCCCGAGTACGGATTGACCCGGTACAGGTCGCCGCACTGGTAGAAGCTGGTCAGTGCAACGCCCCGATGCACGATGACGTCGGTGCTCGACGCGTCCTTCATCCGGGTACGGGCGCCCCAGCCGTCCTCGCGCTTGGCCAGTTGCACCGGTTCGGCCAGCCCCGCCCAGAGCGGTCCGCCGGCTTCGTTTTCCGCCACGAAGCCGTCCGTGCGAACAAAACGGTTGCGGTAGAAGGCTTTTCCGTCGCGGAAGCCGACCATGTGCAGCATGGCGTCGCCGTCGAACGGGTGATAGGTCTTCAGCGCAGGGTGCAGCGGGTTTTCGGTGTTGCGCAGGTAGATGCCATCCAGGTCGCGCGGGATTTCCCCCTCGACGGCGGTGAGGTCGTCGGCGTCCCACTCGGTGGTCTGGGGACGCCACGGTCCGGTCCGGTACGGGTGGTCGTCGTCTTCGGGCAGGGTGGACAGGAATTTGCCGACGATCTCAACATCCATGTCACACGCTTTCTGCCGTGCTGACAACGAAACTCACCGTGGTGGCGGTGCTGCCGCCGAAGTTGAGGGTGCCGAACGTCCTGGCGCCCTCGACCTGATACTCCCCGGCCGCGCCGCTGACCTGCTTGGCCGCGTCGAGCAGCATGCGCACGCCGGAGGCTCCGACCGGATGGCCGCCGCCGATCAGTCCGCCGCTGGGGTTGATCGGCAGCCGGCCGCCGATCTCGATCTCACCGTTTTCGATGGCCTTCCACGACTCTCCGGGGCCGGTCAGCCCGATGTGGTCGATGGCCAGATACTCGCTGGGGGTGAAGCAGTCGTGCACCTCGTAGCCGTCGAGGTGGTCCAGGGTCAGCCGTGAGCGCCGCAACGCGTCGCGCACGGCGGCCCGCACATGGGGAAGGACGTAAGGGTCATCGACGGCTCGGTCCAGTTTCTGCCGCAGACCCAGTCCCACCGTCCGGTGCCCCCAGCCCTCGATGCGGCCGATGGGGCGCGCATCGGGGTGGTCGCGCAGATAGGCGTCGCCGACCAAAACCAATCCCGCTGCGCCGTCGGTCATTTGGCTGCAGTCGAAGCGCCGTAGCCGGCCCTCGGTGATGGGGTTGGTTGTGTCGTCGTCCGTAATGGGGTCGGGGACGGTCCACGTGCGCGTCTGGGCGTTGGGGTTGCGCCGTGCGTTGGCGAAGTTCAGCTGCGCGATCGCCCGCAGGTGTGCGTCGTCCAGGCCGTAGCGCCGGTCGTATTCGTCGGCGACTTCGGCGAACATCGACGGCCACAGGTAACGGGCGTCGGCGCCCTCGTGGCCCGTCCACGCGGCCGCACCCAGGTGCTGGGCCGCGGTGTCGCCGGGCACCGTCTTCTCGAGCTCGATCCCCACCACCAGTGCGGTGTCATAGGCGCCGGACCGCAGGTCGGCCATCGCCGACAGCGTCGCGATGCTGCCGGACGCGCACGCCGCCTCGTGCCTGGAGGCCGGAGTGTCCCAGAGGTCGGCGCAAACCGTGGCCGGCATCGCCCCGAGGTGGCCCTGGCCGGCGAACATCTCGCCGAAGGCGTTCGCGACGTGGACCACTTGGATGTCGGCCGCGTTCACCTTGGCCGAGGCGAGCGTGCCCTCGACGACCTCCGCGGTGAGGTCGGCGAAGTCGCGGCCCTCCTTGGTGAGGTTGCGGGCGAAATCGGTTTGCCAACCGCCCAAGATCCACACACCCGCCGAGTCGTCCATACGCCGCACGGTACTCCTGGAAAACCTCGTCGTTCAGGCGTATCGCGGGCGGTCGCGGTCGAAAAGGTGCCCGAAATGGGGCGGCCCCGTCGGCTCTCGGGCTGAACCGACGGGACCTAGGCGTACGCGAAGGCCGGCCGACGCGTTCGCCTCTCATGGAACATTGCCCCGTACGGCGGCAGACAAACATGCGGACTCAACCTCATCGCGTGAGGGCGAAAACATTTTGAGGTCTTCGTGTTTCTCGCCGGCGTCTCGCACCCGGGTTTGTGGGCCGCACCCGTCACCGCGAATCGGGCGCGTGCGGACATCGCCCTCACGGCCGGGTTGGCTGGTCGCTGCGAGGCGGGCAAATACTTGCGCGGCACCTTCCGCGGCGGATGCCACGGGCGGGAGTCGTCCGGGCGAAAGGGCCGCGCCGGCCCTCGCTGGGGAGCGGGTGACCAGGACCATGGTGCCCGCTCGGCGGGTTTCGACACGGTCACGGATACGTACCTATCACCGCATCACTAGTCACAACAGTCGCTCTAATCACTATCGTCACATGAGCCAACTACGGACGTCAATGCGGTGTCCCCGCAGCTCGAAAGGTGTTACATGTCGGCGATTCTTCGAAGTGTGTCGCTATCGATGGCGTCGGCGGCCGCGGTCGGACTCGTCTACGTGGTCGGCCCGGCGCCGACGGCCAATGCCACCCCGTGCGGAGCGCCGGAAGCGAATGTGGAGCCGCCCGCCGCGCCGCCGGCGATGCCTGCACCCCAGCCGGTCGTTCAACCGCCCACCGGGCGCAGACCCACCCACACGAACGACCAGGCGCCGCTGCCCAAGTTGGGACCGCTGATCTCCTCATTCCTCAAGCCGGCGATCCCTCGACAGGTCGCGCCGATGAGACCGCAAGCGGAGGTCCTTCCGCCCGGGCCGAATCCTCCCGTCCCCGGTCTGCCGCAACCGCCCAACGCCGGTCAGCTGCAGCCCAACGCGGCCCCGGTCCCGCCGCCGCAGCCGCCGGCGGAGGCGCCGCCCGTCTCGATTGCCGGGGCGCCCACGTCGCTCGTCGACTGGGTGACCGGACCCGACGGCCCGAACAAGACCCTGCAGCGTTTCAGCATCTCCGGCACCGACCTCGGTATCGCTTGGGACAACGGGGATCCCGTGAACCGTCAGGTCCTGATGGCCTTCGGCGACACCTTCGGCTACTGCAAAGTCAAGGGTCAGCAGTGGCGCTACAACACGCTGTTCCGCAGCTCGGACCGGGATCTGTCACACGGAATCCACATCGCGGACGGCATCCCCAACGACCGGTACTCCGGTTCACCCGTGTGGGCGACGAGCCTGTCCAAGCAGGTCGTCAACACCATCCACAAGGCAGGCCACGAGACGGGGATCATTCCGACGGCCGGCATCTCGATCGGCAGAACGCAGTACATGAGCTACATGTCGATCCGGCAGTGGGGCCGAGACGGCGAATGGAGTACGAACTACTCGGCGATCGCGCGGTCCAACGACAACGGCCAGAACTGGGGAATCTTCCCCACCTCGATCCGCACGGCCTCCGCGGACGCCATTCCGGGAGCCGGGTTCACCCCCGGCAATGAAAATTTCCAGATGGGTGCCTTCATGAAAGGCAACGACGGTTACCTGTATCAATTCGGGACCCCGTCGGGGCGGGGCGGTGCGGCATTCCTGTCGCGGGTGCCGCCGGGTCAGTTGCCCGACATCACCAAGTACCAGTACTGGAATGGCGACAACGGCGGCCGCTGGGTGCCCAACAACCCGGGCGCGGCGACGCCGATCTTCCCGGGACCGGTGGGCGAAATGTCGGCCCAATACAACAGCTATCTCAAGCAATACCTGGTGCTCTACACCAACGGTGGCAGCAACGACGTGGTCGCACGCACCGCGCCGGCGCCGCAGGGGCCGTGGAGCCCCGAGCAACCGCTCGTGTCGGCGTTCTCTATGCCCGGCGGCATCTATGCGCCGATGATTCACCCCTGGTCGTCGGGGCGGGACCTGTACTTCAACCTGTCGCTGTGGTCGGCATACGACGTGATGCTGATGCACACCGTCTTGCCCTAATCGTGATCGTGTCGCACCCCGAATAGTCGGTAAAGATGTCGCACCCTGAATGAAGCGGGGACCTAGCGAGAGAGGAGATCGACGATGATCACTTTCGAGAACCCGGCCACGTCGACTGCCGCTAAGCCGCGGCGGCCAGACATCGAGGTCCGCATCGAGGGCGTGCGCCGCCGCGACGGCGCCGTCCGGCTCGGCATCATGCTCGACGGGCGGATGGCAACATAACCCAGCGCGACGGCGCCGGCCGCAACGGCCGGGGCAATATGTACGCGTGAGTTGGGCGAAGCGTGAAGCAAAGGCGCTTGCGGACATGACACTGACGGGCGACGCGCTGCTTGCTGAGCTCGAAGACTACATCCGCGTGCACCATCCGCTTTTGACGGATGTTCGGCTGGAGCGGGCAACCGCCACCGAGGAGTACGACACCGGCGCCCAACCGCCTCAACGCTGGTACGACGTGATTTATCTGGCCGACGACGGCGAAGGCTACGGGGTCAGACCTTAACTAGACGACACAGCACTCGGCTCTTCGTTGGGATGCTTAGAGTTAGCGCTTGGATGCTCGATGGCGACTGCGCTTTCGACCCCGCGATCCCCGCGCGGCGAGAAGATTTTGCCGCATCCGGGCCATACCGGGCGGCCGGCCCCCGGCTCCCGGCGCTGCGCGGGGATACCCAGCATTTTATTGAGCGTGTAGTCGGCGATCGGGACTGAGATCCAATTTGCTCGAAGGATTCGACGGGCAAATGCCCGAATTGAGGGCCGGTCTTTTCCGGGCAACTGCCTCGAAACTAAGAATTCTCCCCAGGTCCGCCGAACCTTATGCCGGCCACGATCGTATTTATGAGTAACACATGCCGCTATCTCGTCCGACGACCGAGGGAGAGGGTGATGGGAGACAGGCATCACGATCCGACCGATCATTTTCGGACCACGCAACCGCACGCTGGCATGACGATGAAGGACAACCTGTTATGGCCGGGGCTCATCCTGGTCACCGTCGGGGTGTCCGGGATGATAAGTACTGCGGCAGTCGCGGCCTACGGACATTACGAATGGCTCGCGATCACGGTGTTGGTCGCCGTACTCGGCACGACCGCCGGAGCGCTATGGTGCGTCGTCGAGCTTCGTCGCGTGGCTCGTATTGACGAGCAGGTACGTCGACGACGCCCGCGGTCCCGGGGCCAGCGCCCTGCCAGCTCGGAGCTGAACCGCAACTTAGTAAGAGAGTTGAGCGATTTGAACGTGTGATGCTCCCTTGAGGGGCACCGGATTTCGAATCGCAAACGACGAATAAACATCGGCTGATTTAGGTGGCAGCGAAAATAGCGTCTGACGTGCCCCCGGCAGGATTCGAACCTGCGACACCGGCTTTAGGAGAGCCGTGCTCTATCCCCTGAGCTACGAGGGCGAGGGACGTCTTTGAGTGCCTGACTACAACGTAGCTGGGCGGGTTCAGCGGCGTCCCGGTGCCATTCCGGGCGTTTGGCCTAGTCGTCCTGATCTGGCGGGTGTGAGTGTAGCTGGTATGGCGATAACTACGTGGCGTACAGAGGGGAACGGACGCCCGAGGGCGAGCGTTCATGCCGGCTGGCGTTAGGCGGCTCGCTCCTCACAAAGCTCATGGGCCTACTGGTTGAACGATGCTCCCACCGGAATCCGCTCCGGTGCGCCGCGAGTGATGGTGCGGCCGCGGAAGAAACCCGGGGCGATCGCCCACCAGGCCAGCATCAGGATCACTCCGAGCACCAGCGCCCCGATACCGACCGCCGCGACGGCGCCGAACCCGAGGATCGTGATGTGGTGGCCCTCGTCATCGGTCAACCACTCGGGCCTGGCGTACTGGATGAGCCCGTAGACGAAAACGAGCAGTAAGACCACGCCGCCCAGCAACGGGACGGCGCCGCGCATCACAAAATCCCGCACGGACGCGGTAAGGGTATGGCGGTAGTACCAGGCGCACGCAAACCCGGTAAGCCCGTAGTAGAACGCGATCATCAACCCGACCGATCCGATCAGCGCGGCCAGCAGGTTCTCGCTGACGAGTGTGAACAGCACGTAGAAGAGGACGGAGACCCCGCCGGCCGCGAGTGTGGATGTGGTCGGCGTCAGGTAGCGGGGGTGGGTCTTCGCGAACGAGTTCGGCAGCGCCTGGTACGCCCCCATCGACAGGGTGGTGCGCGTTGTCTTCAAGATCGTCGTCTGCGTCGACGCGGAGGCCGACGTCAGGATCGATGCCGCCAGCAACAGCAGTGCAACCTTCCCGAAGACGCCGTTGCCGAACAGTTCCGGACCGATGGATGCAAACACGTCTTTCGAGTTGTGCGGGTTGCCCAGCCCGATGCCCGCCGTCCCGACACCGGCGAACGCCACGGCCGACACGGTCACCAGGGTGTAGGTCGCCAACAGCAGGAAAGTCGAGATGACGGCGGCGCGGCCAGGCGTGCGGCCGGGGTCGTTGGACTCCTCGTTGCAAGACACGGCGGTGTCCCAGCCCCAGTACATGAAGATTGCCATCAGAATTGCGGGGGCGGCGGTCGTCCCGAAATCAAGACCGCCCGGCCAGAACCAGGACAGCGACGGATGCAGCGAAAAGGCCTGGGCGTCACGGGTATACGTTTTGAGCAGCGCGACCATCGAGAAGGCAACCAGCACCACGATTTGAATGGACAGCAGGGCGTACAGCAGTCTGGCCGACACCGCGATGCCGCGATAACAGATATACGTCATCACGACAATCCAGAAGGCGCCCGCGGCCGTCGACCAGAGCCTGCTGTTGGCCAGGTCCGCAACCGAATGCCACCCCATATCGCCGACCAACCTGAACGAGTACTTCCCGGCGATATCGACCAGGTTGGCCATCACAATCACTTCTGCGGCGATGATGCCCCAGCCGCCGAGCCATCCGACGACAGGTCCAAATGCTCGCGACGCCCATTTGAACGTGGTGCCACAATCCGATTCGGCCTCGTTGAGTTCTCGATAGGCGACGGCGATCAGGTAGATCGGGATGAATGAAAGGAGAACGATCGCCGGGGCTTTGACGCCGGCGAGCTGCCCACCACCACTGGCCACGATGAGACCCAGTGTCGCGGCAAGGCTGTAGGCGGGCGCCATTGACGCCAGGCCGACCACGACGCCGGAGACCAGGCCGAGCGCGCCACCCCTGAGGCCTTTGCTCTTGACGGCAGTCGCCGCGGCCTCGCTATCCGGGCCGGCCGTGGCCCCACTTTTGCTCATCGCACACCTCTGCTCGAGCATTCCGAGACGAAAACGGCGTCGAGGAGTCGCCGCGCCTACCGTCGCGCTGCAGCGACTATTGCCATCTGAGATCTTCGTCGAGTTGTTGGGCTCGTTCGTCGAGTTCGGCTGCGGGGCCGGTATCAATGGTGACCTCTTGCCAGTACGCCGGACTGTAGAGGTGAATGTCTTTGCCGCTATTGACCCTCAGCACGCCGCCCGTGAGTACTGCATAGGTGGCGCCGTCCGGATATTCGTCGTCTTCGTCCCGGCCGCAAATCTGGATCCACATTTTCATGCCAAAAACCCTCCGCGTCCGCCGATCGAATTCTCGAGGCTACCGCTGCGGCGGCGAGCTGGGGAGCCGGAGGTCCTGAGCGGCACCAGCTGTGGAAATTCCTCGCCAAGGAGCGCCGACAACGGAGGTAGGACTTACTCTTCCTCGTCGATGATGTGCATGGCGGCCTCCTCGGCGGACGCCGCGCCCCCGCTGATTCCGACATCCGTGGCGAACAGCTCCTCGTCGGCATCTTCGCCAAAACCCAAGTCCGGCGCGATAAGCCGGCCGGCTCGGGCGCGGCCCACCTCGCGCCGCTGGGGGAATTCGCACTCGCGTTCGGATGCATCGGAGCGTTGCTGCTCGGCTTCGTCGAGCGGGACATTGATGCGCGCTGCCGGGTCCGGCTCTTCCTCCGCCAGGAGCTGATCCATGGTCTCGCCCGGGCCGAATGCGCCTCGTCCGTAAGGCCGCTCGGGTGGCGAATAGCCCTCGTCGAGGACGTCCTCCACACCGCGATCTATCAGGGTGTCCTCTGGCTGAAGCTGGTTGTCGTCCTCGACGCTGTATTCGCCGGCCGCAGGGCCGGTCTCATAGTGGAAAGTCACGATTTGCCTGCCATGTGTTCGCCGTTCCTCGATACGTGTTCTGCCGCAATATATGTCTCGTCGGGCGATAGGGCCCGAAGTTCCATCCAAAACACCCTCAGCTGAGCCGCTCGATCTCGTCGGCCGCGTCGGTCAACGCCGCGGCGAGTTCGCGCGCAGCGATCCCGTCCAGCGCATCCAGGTGGCGGGCATGCACGGCGATCCACCGGCGCGTCGAGCCGTCGACCTGCTGTCGACCATAGATCTGAACGCGCGCCCGCCCGCCTCGCCGAGTGGTGCCCTCAAAGTCGCGAAACCAGTTCCTGTCGAGCTGCCAGTCGAAGGTGCGAACCGCACCGTCGGGGGGCTCGATCGTGTCGAATGGCATCCCAGCCGACACATTCTTGGTCGCCCACTGCCGCGCCATGTCCAGCAGCGTGTGCGGTTCGTCGCGTTCGAGGCGCTCGAGCTGAGCGATCTGCGCAGCGGTGAGCTGGTCGGCCACGTCGCGCCAGGTTTGGGCGGTGTCGTCAGATGTGGTCATGCTCTGCAGTCTGCGCGGCTGACCCGTTGCCGGCGAGAGTCGAAAGTCATGTCTTGAGTCCACCTTTGTCGGGTGGATTCGGTCTGGCAGCGGCCCTCGCGGGGTGGTTTTCCGCGGGCCGCGCTGTGTCAGCTTGCGGTTCAATGCCTTTACCCAATTCGCGATGCCGTTGGCGCCGCTGTTTCGAGCTCACCGCTGACCGGATGAAGGGTTCGTGCGCGTCGGTCCAGACACCGGGCACGTCCCGAAACACGCTACGCGGCAACGGATGTTCTCAAACGACAGCCCGCAACTGGCCAAGACGCGGAGAATGGCAACCGGGATCGTTACTTCGGGAAGGGAGGAAGCAATGGCCGCAGACCCACAATGCGCCCGCTGCAAACAAGCCATCGGACCGGGATGGCTCTACCTGACTGCACATCGCCGCGGCCAGGCGGCGCCGGCCGAAGACGACGCGGTACTGATCCATCTACCCGACGAGTGCCCGCGGGCCGGGGAGCACGTGCCGCCGAGCTAGACGTCGGAGCCGTTGGACTAAGGATTAGCGGTGAGAGCTGCCGGCCTCAGGTGTTCGATGAACCAGTCGCGGGCCAGCATCGCGGCCCGCTCGAGCGTCCCAGGTTCTTCGAAGAGATGGGTGGCGCCCCGCACGACGGCGAGTTCGCACTTGCCGGGGATTGCAGCCCGCGCTTGCCGATTCAATTCCAGCACCACGTCGTCGTTGCCCCCCACGATCAGCAGCGTCGGCGCGTAAACCCTGGCCAAGAACGGGCCCGCCAGATCAGGCCGCCCGCCCCGGGACACCACCGCCGCGACGTTTACCCGCGGGTCGGTGGCAGCGACCAGGGCAGCGCCCGCGCCGGTGCTGGCACCGAAGTAACCGACCGGCAGCGCGGCGGTGTCTTGCTGGCGGCTCAGCCAGCCGGTCACATCGACCAGTCGTCGCGCCAAAAGCTCAATGTCGAACACGTTGGCGCGATTTCGTTCCTCTTCCAGGGTGAGCAGGTCGAACAGCAGCGTGGCGAGACCCGCGCCGTTCAGCACGTCGGCCACGTAGCGGTTACGGGGGCTGTGCCGGCTGCTCCCACTGCCGTGCGCGAACAGCACAACGCCGACCGGATCTTCGGGAATCGTCAGATGTCCGGCCACCACCACCGATCCGGCGCTGACCCTGACTTCCTCGTCGCGTAAGGGCGGGTCGTCCGCGGCGGCGTCGGCGACCCGCCCGCGAGAACCGTCGCGGGCGCGGTCGAGGAGCGCGACCACCTCGTCGTCGGATGTCTGGGTGAAGTTGCGATAGCCCTGGCCCACGGCGAAGAAGAACTCGGGCGTATGCAAACAAACCACGTCGTCGGCGTACCCGGCGAATCGTTCGAAGACATCGCGTCCGCCGATCGGAACGGCCAGCACAACTCTGCTCGCGCCCTGGGCGCGGGCGACTTCGCAGGCGGCTCTGGCGGTCGCGCCGGTCGCGACGCCGTCATCGACGATCACCGCGGTCCGTCCCGCGAACGGGATCCGGTCGTGCCCGCTGCGGAATTTTTCCGAGCGTCGAGCCAGTTCGGCCCGCTGCTTCGCCTCGACGGCGGCCACTTCGTCCGCGGACAACCTGGCCTCGCGCAGCACGGCGTCGTTGATCACCCGCACCCCGCCCTCGCCGATCGCACCGAAGGCCAATTCGGGCTGGAACGGGACCCCGAGCTTGCGCACCACCAGTACGTCGAGCTGGGCCTGCAGGGCCTTCGCGACCTCGAAGGCCACCGGTACACCGCCGCGTGGGAGGCCCAGCACCAAAACATCGTGACCGCGCAACGATTCCAGGCTTTTGCCCAGCTCTCGTCCGGCGTCAACACGATCGTCGAACAGTCTCGAATCGCCGCGCAGCGAAGCCAGCCGTTGCCCCAGTGAACGCCCCCTATCGCCACCGCGGTCCCTCAGTGTCATCCCCCGAGTGTGTCGCGAGCCGCCGGTGCGTCGAAGGGCCGGAAGGCCACTTACCGGGGGACCAACGCCTCCTGACTGCTCGCCGAGGTCACCGCGCGGCCGCAGCTAAAACCAGTCAGCGCAATTCCGCGATGACCTTTGCGAAGTTGTCGACGTGGTTGTCCTGGACGGTGATGAACGTGACTCCGTACTTCTCCCGGTACCCCAGCAGCGTGTCGGCCATCTCGCGGGGTGAGCCCGTCAGCACGGAGTGCATGGCCAGGATCTCCTCGTCGGACAACCCGGCCGCGTAGCGACGGGTCATCGTCAGGTCGGGCAGGCTCTCGCCCTCGGCCGGGACCGCAGTGACGGCGAGGTTCAATTCGAGCGCGTCGAATCGGTCGCCGGCGGCGTTGCGGACGAACTCGACGCGTTCGGTCAGCGGGTCGTCGGCCTCTTTCACCCTCGAACCGGTCAGCCCGATGATGTCGGCGTGCTGGGCGGCGATGGTCAGCACCCGGTCGCCGTTGCCGGCGATCAGGATCGGTGTCGTCGGGTGATGCTCCTTCAGATATTTCGTCATGTGGTTGAGGTAGTCCACCCGGGCGCCGGCACTGGGATAGGGGAGCTCTGCGGCGTCGAACTCTTCCTTGACATACCCGGTGCCGAGCCCGATTTCGAGGCGGCCGTTACTGAGCTTGTCCAAGTCGCCCAGGTCCCGGCTGAGCAGGGCGGGCTTGTAGAAGGCGGCGTTGAGCACATACATGCTCAGCTTCAGTTTGTCGGTGACCATGGCGGCCGCGGTCAGTGCCGGAATCGGGGCAACCGCGCCGAGATGGTCTGGCACGCAAAGCACATCGAATCCGATGTCTTCTGCCTGCTTCACCTTGTCGACGAAAGCTGCGCGCGACTTGATGAAGCGCATGCTCATTCCAAAGCGAAATTCCTTGGCCACCAACAACTCCGTTCAACAGATGAGGACAATTACCAACAGCGTGCCGCTTCCGCCAATGCCTGGATCAGCGCCGTGGTGACCGGCGACAGGCCGTCTTCGCCGGGCAGTGGGCTGCGCGGGCTCAGGCCGCGGACGCGGGGAGACAGTTCCAGCTGGGTCCCGCCGTCGCGCACGCGATTCACCGGGTTGCCTGGATGCAGACCGCGCAACTCCGGTGGGATGTCCTCGAGTTCGGTGACCACCCGATACCCGTTCAATTGAATGTGGCGGGCCAGGTGTGCGGCCAGCGCGCGGTTGCGGCCGCCGGCTAGCAATTGCGTGCTGCGCCCGATGCGGCCGTAGCCGTGCAGCGACACCGCAACGTCGACATGGTCGAGGAATTCGGCGAGCCGTGGCGACTCGGCCGGGTCGAACATCGCCGACGGCAGATGGTGCGGGTAGCGGTCGGGATGACGCAGCACATACACCGAGGCGTGGGCGGCGTCGGCGGCATGTTCGGCGATCACGTCGGTCATCTCTTCCAGCCCGCCGCCGTGGATGGCCAGAAAGCCGAAACGCGAACGCAATTGGCTGGCCTCACTTATGCCGGGCTCGCTCAGCAACGCTGAAAGTGATTGCGGCGCAGGCCCTGACGGCGGCACCCGGCGAGGCCAGTGCGATGGATCCCAGCGCCGCAAGAAGTCGATCCAGCGCTGCGGCAACCCGTGCTGCACGGCGCCGTCGATGATCTTGGGCAGGTAGCCCGGTCGGGGCGGGCCCGGTGTCACCCGATGGTCGATGTACACCCAGGCCGGCGACGACCCGTCGTCGGTGTGCACGGTCAGCCGGTCTCGCCGGTAGCGCACCGGCACGCCCTCGGCGCTGTCCAGGGTGGCCAGGTCACCATCGGAGATCTGCCAGACCACGCCATGCACCTGTGTGCCGGTGCACGCTTCGACCGTGGCCACGCCGCGCTGGTTGATCAGCCAGTCGTGATCGGAGAGGACCGCCGGCCGCGGATCGGCGGCGTCCGGACACCGCAGCGCCATCTGCCTGACGCACAGGTTCGACCCGTATGCGAAGTAGGCGTGCCGGCGGGCCGGCATTTAGCCGGTCACCGTCAGCCAGATGAGTACCACGTTAAGCAGACTAATCATTACGCCGACGGCCCAGCCAACAATCGTCGTGACGGGATGATTGGTGTCGCTGCCCATCAGATCGCGGTCGCTGGTCAGCTTCACCAGCGGAAGGACCGCAAACGGTATCCCGAACGACAGCACCACCTGGGAGAGCACCAGCGCCCGGGTGGGGTCGAACCCGACCGCGAGGATCACCAGGGCGGGACACACGGTGACCAAGCGGCGCACCAGCATCGGGATCCGACGGTGCAGCAGGCCCTGCATGATCATGGCGCCCGCGTAGGCGCCCACCGACGACGACGCCAGCCCGGACGCCAGCAACCCGATTGCGAACAGCACCGCGATGGCTGCGCCCAGGGTGTTGTGAATCGCGGAGTAGGCGCCCTCGATGGACGCGTTGATGTCGCGGTGCTGCAGGTTGATCGCGGCGACCAACAGCATCGCGGCGTTCACCGTTCCCGCGACGGCCATCGCCAGGACGACATCCAGCCGGGTGACCCGCAGCAGCAGGCGTCGTGCGGCGCCCTCGGCGGGATGCCCGTGTCGATCGAGGACCAGCCCGGAATGCATGTACACGGCGTGCGGCATCACGGTGGCGCCCAGGATCGCGGCCGCCAGCAGCACGCTTTCGGTGCCCTGGAATCTCGGCAGCAGCCCGCCCAGCACGGCGTCCGGCGGAGGCGTCTTCACGAAGAAGCTGGCCGCGAAGCCGACGGCGATGACGAGCAGCAGTCCGGTGATGACGCGCTCGAAGATGATCTGCCCGCGCCGGTCCTGGATCGCCAGCAGCAGCAGGGACACCAGCCCGGTGATGACGCCGCCGAGCAGGAGCGGCAAATCGAACAGAATCCGCAAGGCGATTGCCCCGCCGACGATTTCGGCCATATCGGTTGCGATCGCCACCAGTTCGGCCTGGACCCAGTAGACCAGCCGGACCCGACGACTCATTCGCTTGCCGATGGCCGCGGGTAACGATCTTCCGGTCACCAGGCCGAGCTTGGCCGACAGATACTGCACGAGACCGGCGAGCGCATTGGCCACCACGATGACCCACAGCAGCAGGTATCCGAACTTCGCGCCGGAGCTGACGTTGGCGGCGACGTTGCCCGGATCGACATAGGCGATCGCGGCGACGAAGGCAGGCCCGAGCAGATACCAACTGCTTTTCAGCGAGTCCTGGCTGCTCTGCGTCAAGTGTCGCCCTCGATTCACACGTCCGAATAAGAAAGTGAGGTTAGCCGAAGACTCCAGACGGACCCGGAGGCCACCCACCATTCGGGCAGGAGCGGTCAATGGCGCCGGCGCGTCAGGCCGCGCCGCCGATCAGCCCGGGAGGTAAAGGCCCTTGCCGGTGATCAGGGGCAGGTCCAGCGTCGTCACGATGCCCGGCGGGGCGGCCACCACCGCGGGGATCGCGTTGACCACCCGCATCGCGGTGGCGACCAGCCCGGCGTGGTTGTGGTCGCCCTTGCGGCTGCTCAGGCAGACATCCATCCCGTAGGAGGGTTCGCCGGTGATCTCGATGCGGTACGACCCGCCGTGCTGGGCGGGCTGCGGCCAGTCCGGGCACAAATCCTCGCGCAGCCGGGTGACGTGTTCGAGGACGACGACGGGGTCGCCGTTGACCATGCCGAACACCTCGAACCGCAGCGCCGCGGCGCTGCCCTTGGGGATGTGCCCGGACGCGATGTCGAAGTCCTCCGGCGCCGGCACGCGCACGTACTCCTGCGCGACCGAGTCGAGCGAAATCCCCAGGCCGGCCGCCAGCTGCCGAACCACCGATCCCCACGCCAGGCTGAGCACGCCGGGCTGCAGCAGCATGGGGATGTCGTCGAGCGGCTTCCCGAATCCCATCACGTCGAACATGACCGCGGCGCTGTCATAGGTGGCGTAATCGACGATCTCCATACAGCGAATCTGCTGGATGTTCTGACAGGTGCCGGCCAGCGCCAGCGGCAGCAGGTCGTTGGCGAAGCCGGGATCGATCCCGTTGACGAATACGCTCGAATTCCCTTCGCGCGCAGCATCTTCGATGGGCTTGATGAGCTCTTCGGGAATCACCTGCCACGGGTACTGCAAGAAGACCGGGCCGCTCCCGACGACGTTGATGCCGGCGGCCAGGACGCGCCGGTAGTCTTCCAGCGCCTCGGGCAACCGGTTGTCCGCCAACGCGTTGTAGACGGCGCACTGCGGTCCGGTGGCGAGCACGGCGTCCAGGTCGGTGCTGGCCAGCACGCCGGTCGAATCGGCAAGCCCGGCAAGCTCCGCCGCGTCCTTGCCGGCCTTGGCGTCCGAGGACACCCAGACGCCCCTGAGCTCGAACTCGGGATTGGTGATGAGCGCTCGCAGCGCGTGGACGCCGACATTGCCGGTGCCCAATTGAACGACGGGGATTGCCATGGCGGGCTCCTTAGCGGTCGGGGGTCACAGGTCCGGGACGGGGATGTCGAGGTTGGGGTAGGTGAGGCCGCCGTCGACCTCCAGCGTCTTGCCGGTCAGGAAGCTGCCCGCCGGAGACGCCAAATAGACTGCGGCGGCGGCGATGTCGACGGGATCACCGAGTCGGCGCATGGGCGTGGCCTTTTCCATCGGCGCGCGCAGCTCGTCGTTGGACGCGACGACATCCAGCGCGGAGGTGAGGATCGATCCCGGTGCGATCGCATTGACCCGGATGCGTGGGCAAAGGTCCAGGGCGGTCAGCCGGGTGTAGTGGGACAGCGCGGCCTTGGCGGTGCCGTAGGCGGCGAAGCCGCGTCCGGCGAGCCGGCCCATGGTCGAGGTGATGTTGATGACGCTGCCGCCCCCGGAGTGCTCGAGCATGAGGGGTACCGCCGCAACGGTCAGCGCGTGGGCGGTGGCGACGTTGAAGGTGAATGCGTCCTTGAGGTCCTTGGTCGAGGTGGTCAGCAGCGTGTTGGGCATCGTGCCGCCGACGTTGTTGACGACGATGTCTAGTTTCCCGAAAGCCTCGACGGCCTGGCCGGCCAGCTGAGCGGTCACCTCGGGGTGGGACAGATCGGCGGCGACGATGTGCGCCCGCCGACCGGCCGCGCGGACCTGTTCTGCGACGCCTTCTAGTTGCGATTCCGTTCGCGAGGCGATCAGGACGTCGGCGCCGGCCTCAGCGAAAGCCAGTGCGATAGCCGCCCCGAGGCCACGGCCGGCACCGGTGATGACGGCGACTTTGTCGTCGAGACGAAATCTGTCAAGGATCATTGCGGCCTCTCTTAGCCCAAGTTGTCAGCCGAGACGGTAGCAAGCCTCGCCGTCTCGGATGCGGCATTTCTGGAACAGGTTCTACTTTTGCATACAGACGGGGCGATGTAACGCCCCGCGCCCGCTTCCGGGCCCGTTGGAACGGGTCAACCGCGCCGCGTCTCGCGTCCACTGCGAGAACATACGGGCGGCGCTAGCCTTAGTGCTGACCGTTTGTCGGCGCGCAGCGGCTACTGAATGGTGGCGATCATGTTTGAGCTTTCCCGATTGGGATCATATTGGGGCTGAATCGATTTGGCGCCGCGCTAAGTGTCCTGACCGTCGTCGCCCTGGCGTTGTCTAGTTGCGGAAGCAATGACAACGGGGCGGGGCCGGGCGCGCCGCCCGGCAAGGTGAGCTGCGGCGGGAAGAACACGCTGAAGGCCAGCGGGTCGACCGCCCAGGCCAACGCGATGACCCGCTTCATCAAGGCATTCGAGCAGGCCTGCCCCGGCCAGACGCTGAACTACACGCCCAACGGCTCCGGAGCGGGTATTGGCGAATTCACCGGGAACCAAACGGATTTCGCCGGCTCGGACTCACCGTTGGCTCCCATCGAATACTTCGCGGCGCGGCAGCGCTGTGGTTCGCCGGCGTGGAATTTGCCGGTGGTGTTCGGGCCGATCGCGATCACCTACAACGTCACGGGCGTGACTTCGCTGAATCTAGACGGCCCGACGGCCGCGAAAGTGTTCAAGGGCGCTATCACGTCCTGGAACGACCCGGCGATTGCGGCGCTGAACCCCGGCGTCGCGTTGCCCGCCGAGCCGATTCGGGTGATCTTCCGCAACGACCAGTCCGGTACGACGGACAATTTCCAGAAGTACCTGGACTCGGCCGCCAACGGCGCCTGGGACAAGGGCATCGGGAAGACGTTCAACGGCGGTGTCGGCGAGGGGGCCAAGGGCAACGACGGCACGTCGGCGGCGGTCAAGGCCACCGAGGGATCCATCGCCTACAACGAATGGTCGTTTGCCCAGGCGCAAAAAGTCGGCATGGCCAAGATCGTCACATCGGCCGGCCCGGATGCCGTGGCGATCAGCGCCGCCTCGGTCGGCAAGACGATCGCCGGTGCGGACTTCGTCGAGGAGGGCAACGACTTGGTCGTCGACACCTTCTCCTTCTACAAGCCGACCCAACCCGGCTCGTATCCGATCGTGCTCGCGACATATGAGATCGTCTGCTCGAAATATCCGGATCCCCAGGTCGCTGCTGCCGTGAAGGCGTTCCTGCAGAGCACCGTCGGTGCGGGGCAGAACGGCCTGGCGGACAACGGCTACATTCCCGTTCCGGACTCCTTCAAGGCCCGGTTGTCGGCGGCGATCGACGCCATTTCGTGAGCCTCCCCGCAGCTGCACGCGGCCGCCCGCAAGCCGCCTTGGCCAGCGACAATCGGCCGACGGCAATTTGCCCAACGTTAACCTTCTTGCTGTTAGCTTCGTTGCTGCGAGAGACGCTGGTCGCCGCGCAGCGGCGGGAAGAACGCCGGCAGTCATGTTTCATCCCTACCGTTAGGAAGTGACTTGAAACTCAACCGATTCGGTGTCGCGATGAGCGTTGTGACCGCTGGTGCGCTGGCGTTGTCGGGGTGCGGAAGTGACAACAACGCCGGTCGCGGAAGCGCCACGAGCGGTTCGTCGTCGGGCAAGGTCGCCTGTGGCGGAAAGAAGACCTTGAAGTCCAGCGGGTCAACCGCGCAGGCCAACGCGATGACGCGCTTCGTCAACGCCTTCGAGCAAGCCTGCTCCGGTCAGACGTTGAATTACACCGCCAATGGCTCGGGCGCGGGAATCAGTGAATTCAATGGCAACCAAACCGATTTCGGCGGATCGGACTCGCCACTTGCTGCCAAGGAGTACGCTGCGGCGCAGCAGCGTTGCGGCTCACCGGCATGGAATCTGCCGGTGGTGTTCGGTCCGATCGCCATCACCTACAACGTCAAGGGCCTGACTTCGCTGAGCCTCGACGGCCCGACGGCGGCGAAGATCTTCAACGGCGCCATCACGACGTGGAATGACCCGGCCATTGCGGCGCTCAACTCCGGTGCGACCTTGCCCGCCGAGCCGATTCACGTGGTGTTCCGCAACGACGAATCCGGCACCACGGACAACTTCCAGAAGTACCTCGACGCCGCCTCCAACGGCGCGTGGGGCAAGGGCGCCGGAAAGACGTTCAAGGGCGGCGTCGGTGAGGGGGCCAAGGGCAACGACGGCACGTCGGCGGCGATCAAGGCCACCGAGGGATCCATCACCTACAACGAATGGTCGTTCGCTCAGGCGCAGAAACTGGACATGGCCAAGGTCGTCACGTCCGCCGGTCCCGACGCGGTCGCGATCAGCTCCGACTCGGTCGGCAAGACGATTTCCGGGGCCAAGATCAGCGGGCAGGGCAACGACCTGGTGCTCGACACGCTCTCCTTCTACAAGCCGACCCAACCCGGGTCGTACCCGATCGTGCTCGCCACATATGAGATCGTCTGCTCGAAGTATCCCGATTCGCAGGTCGGCACCGCGGTGAAGGCGTTCCTGCAAAGTACGATCGGTGCGGGGCAGAGTGGCCTCGCCGACAATGGGTACATCCCCATCCCGGATTCGTTCAAGTCCAGGCTGTCGGCTTCGATCAACGCCATCACGTGATTTGAGGTGGTCGTGACCCGAGGAGCGGTAGCCAGCCCGTCGACTCCGAAAAAACCCGAGCTCAAGGCGCTGGGCGCGCCGTCAGCTCGGCGGGGTGACCGGCTGTTCAAGCTGACGGCTGCCGCTGCCGGTTCGACGATCGTGGTCGCGATCCTGCTGATCGCGGTGTTCCTGCTGATTCGTGCCGTTCCGTCGTTGCGGGTCAACCACGCGAACTTCTTCACCAGCGCCCAGTTCAGCACCACGGATCCGGGGAAGCTGGCCTTCGGGATTCGTGACCTGTTGATGGTTACGGTGCTCAGTTCGCTCACCGCCCTGGTGGTGGCGGTGCCGGTCGCGGTCGGGATCGCGGTCTTCCTTACCCAATACGCGCCCAAGCGGCTGGCGCGCCCGTTCGGCGCGATCGTCGACCTGCTGGCCGCGGTGCCCTCGATCATCTTCGGGTTGTGGGGCATCTTCGTGCTGGCGCCCCGGATCGAGCCGGTCGCGGCATTCCTCAATCGCAACCTGGGCTGGTTGTTTCTGTTCAAGCAGGGCAACGTCTCGCTGGCCGGTGGCGGCACCATCTTCACCGCGGGCATCGTGCTCTCGGCGATGATCCTGCCGATCATCACGTCGGTCTCCCGGGAAGTGTTCCGGCAGACGCCGCAGATCCAGATGGAAGCGGCGCAAGCGCTGGGTGCCACCAAGTGGGAGGTGGTGCGGATGACCGTGCTGCCGTTCGGCCGCAGCGGCGTTATCGCGGCGTCCATGTTGGGGTTGGGCCGGGCGCTCGGCGAGACGGTGGCGGTCCTGATCATCTTGCGCTCCGCCGCACGTCCGGGAAATTGGTCGCTGTTCGACGGCGGCTACACGTTCGCCTCGAAGATCGCCTCCGCGGCAGCAGAATTCAGTGAACCGTTGCCCACCGGGGCCTACATCGCCGCGGGATTCGCGTTGTTCGTCTTGACGTTCGTCGTCAACGCGCTCGCGCGTGCCATCGCCGGCGGGAAGGTCAACGGATGACGGCCAGCGTGTTCGACCGGCCGGTCAAAACCCAGGCGTTCCGGCCCGTCAGCATCCGGCGCCGGCTCACGAACAGCGCGGCCACCGTGTTCTTCGTCGCCTCGTTCCTCATCGCGCTGGTGCCGCTGGTCTGGGTGCTGTCGGTCGTGGTGGCCCGGGGTTGGTACGCGGTCACCCGAACGGGTTGGTGGACCCACTCGCTGCACGGGATTTTGCCGGAGCAGTTTGCCGGCGGCATCTATCACGCGCTGTACGGAACCGTCGTGCAGGCCGGCGTCGCCGCCCTGTTGTCCGTACCGCTGGGGCTGATGACCGCCGTCTTCCTGGTGGAATACGGCTCCGGGCGGCTGGTGCGACTGACGACGTTCATGGTCGACGTGCTCGCCGGGGTGCCCTCCATCGTGGCGGCGCTGTTTATCTTCAGCCTCTGGATCGCCACCCTGGGATTCCAGCAGAGCTCGTTCGCCGTGTCGCTGGCGCTGGTCTTGTTGATGCTGCCGGTGGTGGTGCGGTCCGCCGAGGAGATGCTCAGGCTGGTGCCCGACGATCTGCGCGAAGCCAGCTACGCGCTCGGGGTTCCCAAGTGGAAGACCATCATGCGGATCGTGTTCCCGATCGCGATGCCCGGCATCGTCTCCGGCGTCTTGCTGTCCGTCGCGCGGGTCATCGGCGAAACCGCCCCGGTGCTGGTGCTGGTCGGCTACAGCCGGTCGATCAACGTCGACATCTTCCACGGCAACATGGCCTCGCTCCCGCTGCTGATCTACACCGAACTCACCAATCCCGAACACGCCGGTTTCCTGCGCATCTGGGGTGCGGCGCTGAGCCTGATCATCATCGTCGCCGTGATCAACCTGATCGCGGCGGCGACCCGGTTCCTGGCGACCCGCCGGCGCTGACCACGCGGCGGTTCCGCGTCAGGATTTCGACGCGGCCTTCTTGGCCGGCGCCTTCTTCGCCGGTGACTTCTTCGCGGTGGTCTTCTTGGCGGCCGTTTTCTTGGCCGGGGCCTTCTTCGCGGGAGCCTTCCCGTTACCGGAGCGCGCCTTCACGCTGGCTTCCAGCTTGGCCAACAGGTCGGAGACGTCCTCGGTCTCGTCGAGTTCCTTCGGTTGCTCCTCGGTGGTAAAGGCTTCGCCGCCTTCGAGTTTCGCGTCGATGAGCTCCTGCAGCTGCTCCTGGTAGGTGTCGTGGTAGCGGTCCGGATTGAAGTCTTCGGCCATCGCCTCCACCACCTGACCGGCCATCTTGAGCTCCGCCGGCTTGATCTCGACTTCCTTGTCCAGCACCGGAAAGTCGGGGTCGCGGATTTCGTCGGGCCACAGCAGGGTGTGCACCATCATCACGTCGCGCTTGCCGAAGTCCTTGACCCGCAAGGCTGCCAGCCGCGTCTTGTTGCGCAGCGTAAAGTGCACGATCGCCATCCGATCGGTCTCGGCGAGCGTCTTTGCCAGCAGCACATAGGATTTCGACGACTTGGAATCCGGCTCCAGGAAGTAGCTACGGTCGAACAGCATGGGGTCGACCTCTTCGGCGGGAACGAACTCCAGCACCTCGATCTCGCGGCTGCGCTCTTCGGGCAGGGTGGAGATGTCGTCGTCGGTGATGATGACCATCTGCCCGTCGTCGGATTCGAACGCCCGGGCGATGTCGCGGTATTCGACGACCTCGCCGTCCACCTCGCACACGCGTTGGTATCGGATGCGGCCGTTGTCCTTGGCGTGCACCTGATGGAACTTGATGTCGTGGTCCTGGGTGGCGCTGTACACCTTGACCGGGACGTTGACCAGCCCGAACGCGATCGAGCCCTTCCAGATGGAGCGCATGTAAGTCAGTATGCCCATACTGTTCGCCGGCTAACAGGACGCGGGGCCGTTGCGCCGCAGCTCGTGACCGCATCGAAGCCTGCCGAGAAGCTACGGCCGGTTTGCCCGGGCCCGCAGGTCGGCGCGATAGGGGAGGTCCGCTCCGTCGCGGCCCACGGTCACGGACGACGAAAGGCTGGCCGCCTCGAGCGCTTCCGCGAGGACACTGATCGGGATGTTGCGCAGGGCGGCCCGGCGGTCGGCGCCCAATAAGTTCATCCCCCAGAGCGCATCGAGCAGGCCCACTGCGAAGGCGTCACCGGCGCCGACGGTGTCCACCACCCGGACGGGCCTGGCGGCCGCGCGTGCCTCGCCGGCCGAGCACACGGCCAGCGAGCCGCGGGCGCCCATCGTCACCGCCACGATCGCCGGTCCCGACGCCAGCCAGCTTCGAGCGGTCTGCTCCGGTTCGTGATCGGGGTCGATCCAGCGCAGGTCCTCGTCGCTGACCTTGACGACGTCGCTGAGCTCCACCAGACGTGCGATGCGGGCGCGCGCCACGGCCGGGTCGTCGATCAGCGACGGCCGCACGTTCGGGTCGAAGGTGACCGTAGCCGAGACGCGGTAGGTCTCGATCAGCGCCGCGACCGCCAGGCAGCCCGGCACCCGCACGGCGGCGATGGATCCGGTGTGGACGAACAGCGGTGGCCGAACTTCTGGGGTGCCGGAGAGTCGCCAGTCCAGATCGAACACGTAGTCCGCCGACCCGTCCTCGGCGAGAGTCGCTACCGCGGTCGGTGTTCGGATAGCCGAAATGCTGCCCGGGACAAGCTGTGCGCCAGCAGTTTTCACGTAGTCGACGATGCGCCGGCCATAGGGGTCGTCGGCGATGTGGGTCAGGAAGTCGACGTCGCGGCTCAGCCGGGCGAGTCCGACGGCGACGTTGAGCGGACTGCCACCGACGTGCTCGTCGCCGTCGACGATGTCGATCAGTGACTCGCCGATCACCAGCCCGCGGGTCATCGCACCAAAGCCTCCAGCGTCGCCCGAGCTCCCTTGCTGTGCAACGAATCCAGCGCCCAGCAATACGCCTCGACAAACCGCGGTTGGTGGGCCAGATCGCAGAACACGGCGGTCACCTCAATGAACGCGGTGGGATTCTGGTGTTGCGACCGGGCGATCGGGATGAGCGAATCCGCGAGCTGGTCCACCACCTCGTACGGCTTACCCCATTCGTCGGTGCCCTCGGCGTAGCGCGCCCAGCTGGCCGCCGCCGCGGCCGCCAGGCGAACCGGCCCGTCGGTGGCCAGGTTGTCGCAGATGACGGGAAACAGCCATTTCGGGATGCGGTCCGACGAGTAGGCGCAGAGGCGCGCGACGGTGTCGCGCACGGCCGGGTTGGCGAACCGCTCGACCAGCGTGCGGCCGTATTCGTGCAAATCGATTCCCGGCACCGGCGGCAGGGTGGGGATGGCCTCGGTGTCGAAGTAAGAGAGCAAGAATTCGGCGAATAGGGGATCGCGTGCCGCCTCGTGGACGAACTGGAAGCCGCACAGATGGGCGAAGTAGGCCAGGCACTGATGCCCCGCGTTGAGCAGCCGCAGCTTCATCAGCTCGTACGGGCGCACGTCGTCGACCATCAGCACCCCCGCTTGTTCCAGCGGCGGCCGACCATCGGCGAAGTCGTCTTCGATCACCCAGGCGGTGAAGGGTTCGGCAACCACCGGCCACCGGTCGTCGACGCCGAAGTCGCGCCGTACTTCCGCGGCCATCTCCAAAGTCGTTGCCGGAGTGATGCGGTCAACCATCGAACTAGGGAACCGGGCGTGTTCCGCCACCCACTCGGCCAACGCGGGATCTCTGCGTTCGGCACTGGCCAGCACGGTACGCCTGGCGACTTCACCGTTGTTCTCGATGTTGTCGCAGGAGACCACGGTCGGCGCGGAGACTCCTCGATCGCGCCGCCTGGCGAGCGCCTCGGTGATCAACGCGAACGCCGGCCCATCGGGATCGCGGTACCCGCCCTCGGTGATGGTCAGCGAGATCATCCGGGTGGATGCCGCGGCGAGCACCTCTAACGCTGATTCCGGATCGTCCGGGGCGTAGCGGTAGTCAACGATCGACCCGATGACCTGGGCATCCCGGCTGCCGTTGGGATTCTCCAAGATCAACGTGTACAGCCCGTCCTGACCGTTGAGGACGTCGCGCATGGTCCAGTCGGCGGGCATCACCCCGACGCCGCAGATGCCCCAGTCGTGTGCCAGGCCCTGCTGCATCAGCAGGTTGAGGTACGCAGCCTGATGCGCGCGGTGAAAATGACCGGCACCGATATGCGCAATACCGACGGTCACGCTGCCGCGGTCATAGTTCGGCGCCTCGATCGGCAGTTCGGAAAGCGACGCATTGTTCAGGTTGATCGCGCTAGCCACCATTGGCCAACTCCTCACCGGGCCACAGCCCGGATCGTTACCGGGCTCGCAGCACCTCTCGACGGTATGACGGCCGCGGGCCGAAGCCCAGTCGCGGACCAGTCGATGCCCTACGCGAGGGGGGAACCTCCGGTCGGCACAGCCGACAACAGCAGGACATCGGCAAGCGCACGCCACGAATCGGTTATTGCGACTGCGCCGGCATCGATCAATTCCGCTCGGCGGCAATCCCGTTCGTCAGGTAACACGAACATCAGGTTGCCGACGGTGGCGAAGCCGGCCGCGACCGCGGAACTCACGCCGGCCACGGAGTCTTCGATGGCCAGCCCTTGTTCCGCTGCGACGCCCATGACCTCGCCGGAATGCAGATACACCGCCGGGTCGGGTTTGCTTGTCGGCACCGCAAGTGAGTCCTCCGCACTGAAAGTCACGGCCTCCGGTATCAGCGAGTCGATGCCGGTGGCGGCGAAGCAGGCACGCAGACGCTTGGTGGCGCTGGAGCTGACGGCCGCCAGCGCGTAGTGCGGCGCGAGGTCTCGCAGCGGTTCCAGTACCTGCGGGTCGGGGGTCAGCGTGACAGCGAGATGAGCGGTCACCCGTTCGCGCTCTTCGAGCACCCACTGCTCGAGTTCGTCGGCGGACAACGCGTTGCCCTTCGCCAGGTCACCGTCTGAGGCGACCACCGCTGCGGGAAGGCCGTCGGCCAGCGCTGGGTCGAGCGGCAGTTGGGATTGGACCGCCAGGCCCAGAGCCATTGCGCGGAAGTTCTTCCCGACGGCCCGCTTACGCAACTCCTCCGAGTCGAGCGGAGCGGTCACCCCGAACCTGGCCAGGAAGCGATTCATCACCTCGGTCGACGCTTCGAACGCCGGCCTCTCCGAAGCGAACAGGTTGTCATCGGCGTCACACAGCAAAGTCGTGATCGGCGCCGGGTCGAACGTGCGCACAAAGGTCAGCTCATCGGTCATCGTGCCACCAACTCTCGCTCGTCGTTGCGCATCGCGTCACGCAGCGTGGGCACCACGCCGCGCGTGTCGATTTGCGCGATCATCTCGCCGAGGCGCTCCGCAAAGCCGGGAACCGCGCGCAGCTCGGCGAACATCGCATGCCGCAGCAGCGGATCAGGATTGTTGCCCGCCATGTTGGCCAACTTAGCCACCGGTATCGCCTGCGAGTCGTCGAGGCGGAGCTTGCGGCCCTGGAGGTCGTGGCCGCGCATATACCTGGCCCATCCGGCAACGGCCAACATCAGCAGCGTGTGCGGTCGACCCTGCGCGATCGCCTCCTGCAGGGAGGGCAGCACAAACGAGGTGATTTTGCTCGTTCCCCGCCGGGCCAGCCGCGACAATTGGTCGCTCATACGGGGATTGCCGAGCCGATCGAGCAAGGTGGCCCGGTATTCGGGGGTGTTCATCCCGGGGACCGCGGGCAGCAGCGGTTGAATTTCGTCGCGCAGCAGCCTCTCGACGTAATCGAAAAGGACGCGGTCCCGCATCGCTTCGTCGGTGCGCTGGTAACCGGCCAGCGTCGCCAGGCACGCGAGCGCGATATGGGTTCCGTTGAGAAGACGTGTCTTGATCAGCTTGTGGTCGCTGACATCGGCAACGAACTCGGCACCGACCTCCTCGAGCGGCGGCCGTCCGTTGCTGAACGAATCCTCGATCACCCATTGGCGATACGGCTCGGTCACGACCGGACACCTGTCGGCCACGCCGAACGTCTGCTCGACGAATTTGCGCTCCGAGTTCGAGGTTTGCGGGGTGATGCGATCGACCATGGTCGACGGGAACGCGACATGCTTTTCGATCCAGCGGGCAAGCCCCGGATCCTTGCATGCGGCGAACGACACCAGCGCGGTTCTCGCCGGCCGGGTGTCGCCTGGAATGTTGTCGCAGCAGAGCACGGTGAACGGCGCGAAGCCCGCGCGGCGGCGCCGATCGAGAGCTTCGGCCAGATATCCCCACGCGGTGGCGTAGCCATCGGACGCGACCAGGTCGGCGCGCACGTCGGGGTGGTTCACGTCGAACTCGTCGGTGACCGGATCCAGGAAGTATCCGTTGTCCGTGATGGTCAGGCTGACGATTCGGGTTTGGGGATCGGCCAGGGCGGCACGGACCGCGGCGCCGTCATTCGGTGCGTAATGGACGGAGCCGATCGATCCGACCACGCGGGCGGTCTGGCCGTCATGGCCGCGCTGCACGACGGTGTAAAGCCCGTCCTGTGCCGACAGCAGGTCTTTGGCGCCGGGGGAGTGCAGGCTGACGCCGGTAACACCCCAACGATGCGAAATGCCTGAGCGGGCAAGGTCGTCGAAGTAAACGGCCTGATGTGCGCGGTGGAAGTTGCCCGCGCCGATGTGCACGACACCGCGTTGCAGGGCCGACCTCTCGTAAGTGGGTATTGCGATTCTCTGGGAGTGCAGTTGCAGGGTGGCATTGCTGAGGGGGACGCCGCCTTCTGGACGCCGGGACAATATGCGCATCGGTACTCCGTGCCCGGGGTGCCCGCGGGTCTAACGCCTTCGTAATCGATGTCACATAAATTTACGTTTGAGACATAATCCGTGGTGGGAAGCCATGATCGCTGCTCAAACGCGTAAGTTGACACCATGGCACCGCGGGTGAAGCTCACCAACGCCGACAAGGTGCTCTACCCCGCCACCGGCACCACCAAGCGGGACGTCTTCGACTACTACACCCGGATCGCCGAGGTAATGATCCCGCACATCGCGGGGCGCCCGGCCACCCGCAAACGCTGGCCCAATGGCGTCGAACAGGATTCGTTCTTCGAGAAGCAACTGGCTTCGTCGGCGCCGGACTGGCTGCCGCGCGCGAGCGTCACGCACCGGTCCGGAACCACGACGTATCCGATCATCGACAGCCCCGAAGGACTGGCCTGGATCGCGCAACAAGCAGCGCTGGAAGTGCACGTGCCGCAATGGCGGTTCGTCGCCGAGTGGACCCGAAGCAAAGCGGAAGAGCTCAAGCCCGGTCCCGCAACCCGATTGGTGTTCGACCTCGATCCCGGTGAAGGCGTGACCATGGCCCAGCTCGCCGAGGTGGCCCATGCCGTGCGCGATCTCATTGGCGGAATCGGGCTGACCCTGTTTCCGCTCACCAGCGGCAGCAAAGGCCTGCACCTCTACGCGCCGCTGGCGGAGCCGGTGAGCAGCAAGGGGGCGACGGTGTTGGCGAAACGGGTTGCCCAGCAACTGGAAAAGTCGATGCCCAAGCTGGTCACGTCGACCATGACCCGGAGCCTGCGCGCGGGGAAGGTGTTCCTGGACTGGAGCCAGAACAACGGGGCGAAGACGACCATCGCGCCGTATTCGTTGCGCGGGCGCGAACATCCCACGGTCGCGGCGCCGCGCACCTGGGAGGAACTCGCCGCCCCGGCGGCGCTGAGTCAATTGCGCTACGACGAGGTGCTGGACCGGGTGGCGCGTGACGGCGATCTGCTGGCGGCGCTGGACAACGACGTCGCCGTCCCGGACCGGTTGACCAAGTACCGCAGCATGCGGGACGCGTCGAAAACTCCGGAGCCGGTTCCCCGGACGAAACCGACCACGGGCCAAGGCAATTCCTTCGTCATCCAGGAACACCATGCCCGCCGGCTGCACTACGACTTCCGGCTGGAGAAAGACGGCGTGCTGGTGTCGTGGGCGGTGCCGAAGAACCTGCCCGAAACCACCTCGGTGAACCACCTGGCGGTGCACACCGAGGATCATCCCCTGGAGTACGGCAGCTTCGAGGGCAACATCCCCAAGGGGGAGTACGGGGCCGGGAAGGTGATCATCTGGGACTCCGGGACTTATGAGGCGGAGAAATTTCTCGACGACGAGGTCATCGTCAATCTGCATGGCAGCAAGGTTTCCGGCCGCTATGCGCTGATCCAGACCAACGGTGACCAGTGGCTGGCGCACCGGATGAAAGACCAGAAGGTCTTCGACTTCGACGGAATAGCGCCCATGCTCGCCACCCATGGCTCGGTGTCGGCGTGCAAGGCGGGCCAGTGGGCCTTCGAAGGCAAATGGGACGGCTACCGGCTGCTGGTCGAAATCGACCACGGCGCCCTGCGGGTAAGGTCGCGGCGCGGCCGCGAGGTTACCAACGAATATCCCCAATTAGGTTCGCTCGCAGCAGATCTCGCCGATCATCACGTGGTGCTCGACGGGGAGGCCGTCGTCTTGGACGCCGCCGGGGTGCCGAGCTTTCACGCGATGCAGAACCGCGGCCGCGGCAGCCGAGTGGAATTCTGGGCGTTCGATGTGCTGTATCTCGACGGTCGTTCGCTGCTGAGGGCCCGCTACCAGGACCGCCGAAAGTTGTTGGAAACTCTCGCGAGTGGCAGTGACCTCATCGTCCCCGAGCTGTTGCCGGGCGATGGGAAACAGGCGCTGGAGCACTCGGGCAAGCACGGGTGGGAGGGCGTGGTCGCCAAGAAGCGCGACTCCACCTATCAGCCGGGGCGACGCTCGGCGTCCTGGATCAAGGACAAGCATTGGAACACCCAGGAAGTCGTCATCGGCGGCTGGAAGGCGGGAGAGGGCGGCCGCAGCAGCGGCATCGGCTCGCTGCTGATGGGCATTCCCACCGACAACGGCCTGCATTTCGCCGGGCGGGTCGGCACCGGGTTCACCGAACGTGACCTGGCGAACCTGAAGAAGACCCTGGCGCCGCTGCACACCGACCAATCCCCCTTCACCCCACCGCTTCCCCGCAGCGAGGCCAGGGGCGTGACCTACGTCGAGCCGGTGCTGGTGGGGGAGGTGCGCTACAGCGAGTGGACCCCCGATGACCGGTTACGCCAATCGAGCTGGCGCGGACTGCGGCCGGACAAGGAACCGAGTGAGGTGGTGCGCGAATGAAATGGGTGACCTACCTGGATGCCAACGGTGAACGCACCGGGGTGCTCTCCGGTGACGCCATCCACGCGATGCCCGCCGGCGTGACGCTGCTCGGCCTGATCGGCCGTGGCGCCGAAGGGTTGCGTGCTGCCGGCGAGGAGGCGCTGCGCGCGCCGGCGGCGGGCGTGCCAGCGGGGACGGTGCGGCTCTTGGCCCCGATCCCACGGCCGCCGTCCATCCGCGACTCGTTGTGTTTTCTCGACCACATGCGCAACTGCCAGGCCGCGCTCGGCGCCGGGCGAACGCTCGCTGACACCTGGTACCGGATACCGGCGTTCTACTTCGCCTGTCCGGCAACGGTTCTGGGACCCTACGACGACGCCCCCACCGCGCCCGGGAGTGCTTGGCAGGACTTCGAATTGGAGATCGCCGCGGTCATCGGAACCGGTGGGCGGGACCTCTCGGTCGAGGAAGCCGAACGCGCCATCATCGGCTACACCATCTTCAACGACTGGTCCGCGCGTGACCTCCAACAAATGGAAAGCCAACTCGGCATTGGGCAGGGCAAAGGCAAAGACAGCGCCGTCACGCTGGGCCCGTACTTGGTGACGCCCGACGAGCTCGAGCCCTACCGGCGGGACGGCAGGCTCGACCTGCGGGTGACCGCTCTGGTCAACGACGCCGTGATCGGGTCGGGATCGACCGCCCAAATGGATTGGACCTTCGGCGAAGTCATCTCCTACGCGTCGCGCGGCGTGACGCTCGTCCCCGGCGACGTCATCGGCTCCGGCACCGTGCCGACCTGCACGCTGGTCGAGCACCTGAACCCGACGGCGCTGGACTCGTTCCCCGGCTGGCTGCACGAGGGCGACGTCGTCACGCTCCAGGTCCAGGGGCTCGGCGAGACCCGGCAAATCGTGCGCGCCAGCGGCGCACCGCACCCCCTGGCGGCCCGGGCCAACCCGGACGCGGCGCCCGCCCCGCGGCGGGTGAACCGGGCACCCGCGAAGGTGCCCTACACCCGCGGCCTGCACGAGGTCGCCGACCGGGTGTGGGCGTGGACGCTGCCGGACGGCGGCTACGGGTGGAGCAACGCCGGGCTGGTCGCCGGCGAGGGGGCGTCCCTGCTCGTCGACACCCTGTTCGACCTGGCGCTGACGCGCGAAATGCTCACCGCGATGCGGGATATCACCTCGTCGGCGCCCATCACCGACACGGTGATCACCCACTCGAACGGGGACCACACCCACGGCAACCAACTGCTCGACGCCTCGGTGCGGATCATCGCCGCACAGGGTACCGCCGACGAGATCGCGCACGGGATGGCGCCCGAGATGCTGGCGATGGCGCAGACCGCGAACCTCGGGCCGGTTGCCACCCCTTACACGCGAGACCGCTTCGGACACTTCGACTTCAGCGGAATCACGGTGCGCAACGCGGATCAGACGTTCGACCGTGAGCTGACCATCGAGGTGGGTGGGCGGCGCATCGACCTGCTGAACCTGGGGCCCGCGCATACCGCCGCGGATTCGGTGGTCCACGTACCCGACGCGGGGGTCCTCTTCGGTGGCGACCTGCTGTTCATCGGCTGTACCCCGATTGTGTGGGCCGGCCCGATCGCCAACTGGATCGCCGCGTGCGACGCGATGATCGCGCTCGACGCGCCGACAGTGGTGCCCGGCCATGGCCCCGTCAGCGACCCGGACGGAATCCGTGCGGTCCGTGGATATCTCGCGCACGTCTCCGAACAAGCTGAGGCCGCCTACCGCCGCGGGCTGTCGTGGTCCGAAGGGGCCGACACCATCGACCTCGGTGAGTATGCGACCTGGCTGGACGCGGAGCGCGTGGTCGTCAACGTTTACCAGCGCTACCGCGAACTGGACCCCGATACCCCGCAGCTGGAGGTCATGGCCCTGCTGGTGATGCAGGCCGAGTGGCTGGCCAAGCGGGGCTAGAGCCGCACGGCCCGGACGAATTTGATCGTGGTCGCCGGGACCTGCTCGGCCGCCGGCCCCAACTCCGGCAACCCGGCGGCGGTGAACAGATCGGTGAGCCTGGATTCGGTTATTTCCCAACCATTCTCGTGCAGATGCGCCGCGACGTCGGTGTGCTCGCCCGGATACGTCAAGCTGGTCAGGTCCATCTCGAGCCCCCACCGTCGCCAGCCCTCGGTCATCAGCCGCGCTTGTTCCTGGGCCGCCGGCGAGGTGCCGGTCACGGTGCCGTAGTCGGCGGCGAACCGGCTGCCCTCGGCGGACAGCGGGATGATGGAGTCCAGCAGCCGAATCTCGGCCTCCGGCGGGAGCCACCCGATGAGCACGCCTTCGGCGAGCCAGGCCGTGGGATGGGCCGAATCGAAGCCCTGCTCCTGCAGCGCCGCCGGCCAGTCCTCGCGCAGATCGATCCCCACCTCGCGAAGCCTGGCGGTGGGGGCCGCCCCGATCTCGGACATCGTCGCCGCCTTGAACGCGATCACCTCGGGCTGATCGATCTCGTACACCGTCGTGCCGATCGGCCAGCGCAGCCGGTATGCGCGGGAATCCAGTCCCGAAGCCACGATCACCACCTGCAGCAGCCCCGCTTGGCCGGCCGCTGCGAAATAATCATCGAAGTACCGGGCGCGGGCGGCGAACGTGTCGACCATCCGATGAAATCCGACGCTCTGCCCGAGCTCGTCGGAATCCAGTTCGCCGCTGGCGAGCCTGGTGAAAACGTCCAATCCCACGGCACGCACCAGCGGCTCGGCGAAGTCGTCGGTGACGACCGGCTGCGGACGCTTGCTCGCGGCGGCCCTGGCGGCGGCGACCATGGTTGCCGTCGCTCCCACGCTGTTGGCCAAGTCCCAGCTGTCACCTTCGGTTCGTGCCATGGTTTCTCCTTCGGTGTGGCGGCCAAACCACGGTATGCCCCGCCGGTGAATATCGCGTCGCTTACGGTTTCTCGTATGCCCGCAGTGGAATTGGAAACCCTCGAAGGCGACATCGCCCGCATCGTCTTGAATCGCCCGGAGCGCCTGAACGCCATCGACGGATCGCTGATCGACGGCGTGGAGCGTGCTTTGGACGTCCTCGCCGGCGGCGACTTCAGGGCCGCGATCCTGACCGGCGCCGGCCGCGGATTCTGCGCCGGGGCCGACTTGAGCGGCACCGGAGAACCGTGGACCACGCCCAGGCCGTGGACCCCGCCGTTCAAGGTCAACTACGACTCCCAGGTCCGCCTGGCCGAGCTGTTCACCCGGATCTATGAGCTGCCCATCCCGGTGATCGCCGCCGTCAACGGCGTGGCCGTCGGGGGAGGGCTGGCGTTCGCACTGGTCTCCGACATCCGTGTCGCTTCCGACCAGGCCCGATTCTCCTCGGCGTTCATCAAGGCGGGCTTCTCGTCGATGGACATGGGCACCAGCTATCTGCTGCCGAAGATCGTCGGCGCGGGAGTGGCGCGCGAACTCATGCTGACCGGCCGCATCATCGACGCGGCCGAGGCCTACCGCATCAAGCTGGTGCACGAGGTGGTGGCCCCCGACGAGCTGATGACGGCCGCGCTGAAGGTGGCCCGGTCGATCGCCGAGAACAACGCCTACGGCGTCTGGCAGACCAAGATCGGGCTCAACGCGGCACTGGACGCGCCCAGCTTGCGGCATGCCATCGAGATCGAGAACCGCACCCAGATCCTCAGCGGTTTCACCAACAACCCGGCCGAGGCGGCCAAGGCGCACCGGGAGAAGCGGGCTCCGAAGTGGGATCCGCTGTGACGTTGGCTAGACCTTCGCGATGACGTTCTCGGCGAACATCTCGAGGTTGCGGATCTTGTTCTCCAGCGGCTCGGTGTCCTTGCCCTTGATGTAGGGAATGCGGAATCCGACGATGGCGTCGGTGACGCCCTTGTCTTCGAGCCGTTTGATGCCGTCCACGGTGTACGCGTCGGCCGAGATGACGTGGATCTGGAACGGCCCGGTCTTGCCGGCATCTTCGCGATACCGCTTGAGCTTGGCAATGAGCCCGTCGAGTTCTTCCGGGTCACCGCCGCCGTGCATCCAGCCGTCCAGCCGGGCCGCGCGGCGCAACGCGGCGTCCGCATGCCCGCCGATCAGGACCGGGATCGGCTCGGTGGGAGCCGGCGTCATCTTGGTCTTCGGGATGTCGTAGAACTCGCCGTGGAATTCGAAGTAATCGCCGCTGGTAAGCCCCTGAATGATTTCGATGCATTCGTCCATGCGCTTGCCGCGCTTGGCGAACGGGACACCCAGCAGTTCGTAGTCCTCCGGCCATGGGCTGGTGCCGACACCGAAGCCCACCCGGTTGTTGGTCAGCGCGGCCAACGAACCGATCTGCTTGGCCACCAGCGCCGGCGGCCGGATGGGCAGCTTGAGGACGAAGAAGTTGAAGTGCAGCTTCGTCGTCACCGCCCCCAATGCCGCTGTCAGCACGAAGGTTTCGATGAACTCCTTGCCGTCCAGGAACTCGCGATCACCGTCGGGGGTGTACGGGTACTTCGAGTCGGATTCGAAGGGGTAGGCGATGCTGTCGGCGATCGTCATGGCGTGGTACCCGGCCGCCTCGGCCGCCTGGGCCAGCGGGATGTAATACCTGTAGTCGGTCATCGCCTCCGCGTAGGTGAACCGCACGTCATCTGCCTTCCTGAAACGGGTCGTCACACGAGATTAGAACGTGTTCTAGTTCTACCCGTGCCCGGGTTCCCAGCACAATAAGGCGTCAGAGCTGGTTTTCGGGCCCGATGACCGCCCACACCGTCTTGCCGGCCGCGGTGGGCGTGCTGCCCCACGCGCGTGACAACGCGTCGACGATCGCCAGGCCGGACACGTCGATGCCGTTCGTCGGCGACGGCAGCCGCACGGCCGCGGCGCGGCTGCTGTCGGACACCGCGATCGTGGCCGTCGCGCCATGGCTCTCGATCCGCATTGCGGGGAAGCTCGCGGTGTGTTCCAGCACGTTCTCGACGAACACGTTGACCACCACCAACGCGACCGGGATGAGTGTTGATTGCGACCAGGCGGTGAGCCATTCGCGGACCAGGCGACGCGATTCGCGCAGGCTGGTCAGGTCGGCGGGCAGCTGGGCGTCGGCGCGGCGCACGGCGCGCCGGCTCTGCTGACCGAGCGCCTTCATCGCGGCCTTCTCGGTCGAGTAGACCGGCATGAAGTAGGCGACGCCGCTGCGGGTGATCGCCTCGCGTGTCCCGCGGTGCGCGCATACCAGCACGATTGGAACGTTGGGGTTGCCGCGAACCTGCCAGTGCGCGCCGATGAAGGTCGACCACGCCAATTCGGCGAGCACCTTGAGCGCGGAGATGTTGACGATGACGGCCGCGGGCTCGCCCAGTGTGGCCTGCAGGATGTGGTCGCGGAGCGCCGAGGAGTTGGTGGTGTCGAGCACGCCGTCGACGGTCAAGATCGCCACCGATTGATCCGTCCGCGTCGCGACGGCCAGCGAGCTGGGGGACTCAGCTACCGAGCTCACCACCGCAACCCCTTCGCCTTCGCGGGCCCAGGAAGTCGAGGCGCACGGGTTCCCGGGGGTGTCCGAAACGGAGGCGACGTCGCAATCCGGCTTTTCAGCTGGGTCTTGTCGTCCGGTTTCATCGCTGCTCCTCGAATTTCTGCCGGGCCAACTGCTTGAGTATCCGCCCTCGGCGGCAAAAGTCTAATTCGGGTCGACCGGGTTGGACGCCGCCAGAAATCGCAGCCCACCGGGGCCGCGGCCGGGGCACACGCCATCGGCGGCCCGGCATGAGTGAGGCGCGTGCTCGTCCCCACCCGTTCGAGGCCCCCGCCTCTACCGCGCCGAACACATTGTTCGATTCGCTGCGCTGCACGCGCATCCCCCGGGTTTACCACCTACCGCGGACCCCCAAACGCGGCATTGTGTCGAAAAATCGCGCGATGAGCAGCGGAAAACCGTCGATCAGTTGGGGGCGTACGGCGGGGCGCCCACTCCGGCGACCGAGTGCGTCCCCCACGGCGTCTGTTCGACGATGCGCGCGGCGGCGCTGCGCCGGCCCACGGTCAACGTCGCGGTCCGCGCTTGCCTGAGCGCCTCGTCCGGCAGCGGCCGCGATGGCGAACCGAATACCGTTCCCTGCCAGTGGTAGCGGCCGTCGATCGGGTCGAGGTGGCCGGTGAGCCGGACCCGCACCGGATGGCTGGCGCCGCCGATTTCCAGCGTCGCCGCACCGTCATAGGTGTCGCCACGCTCGGGCGCGGCGGCCGACAGGTCGAACGCGGATGCCACCGGAGGAGCCTGGTCGGGTGTGAGCTGGGCCCGTTCGTTGAACACCCCCAGGCTGCTGGCGCGCACCTCGATGCGGGTGCTGCCCGTGCGCTCCATCAGCCGCAGGCAGTCGGCGATGTAGCGTTCCTGCGCGTCGGTGTCGGGCCCGGTGATGAAGAAGTAGTTGGGGAAGCCGCGAACCGCCACGCCGTAGAAGGGCTCCATGCCGTCGTGCCAGGCCTGCCGGATGGTCATCCCGCGGGCACCGATCAGCGTGCGATCGGCCGGCTCTTCGGGGATGGAGAAGCCGGTGCCGTAGACGATGGCGTCGACGCGGTGCTCGGCGCCATCGCTGGTGCGGATGCTCGATGCGGTCACCGCCTCGATCGCCGACCCGGCCAGCTTGACGCGAGGGCGCGCGGCGGTTGGCCGGATGCGGTGACGCAGCCAGCGCGTGGCCCGGGTTGGCCACAGTGGGAGTTCGGTGACCACCCGGCGGGGCGAGTGGGCGAAGACGGTGACGGACGCCGCCGCCTCGATCAGCCGGCCGAGGTGGTGACCGGCGGCGGTGTCGGTGCCGACCACCGCGATGCGCTTACCGGACGGATCGAAGTCGGGGTCCCAGGCAGCCGCGTGAAACGACGCGCCCAGGAAGTGGTCGCGGCCCGCGATGTTCGGCAGCCAGGGAACGAAGGACGCCCCATCGGCGGCGATGACGGCACGCGCCCGCACATCCCCGCCCGCGGCCGTCGTCAGCAGCCAGCAATCCGTGACGTCGTCGAACCTTGCCTGGACCGCCGACGCCGGCCCGTCCAGGACCACATAGTCGGTGACGCCGGCCCCCGACAATGCCGCGCTTGCGCCGGCGTGCGCACCCAAGATGGCTACGGGATGGCGGGGCTCGCGAAGGCCGCGCGGCCGCGTCACAGAAATCTGCTGCGCTTCCAGCCGCGGCGGGCGATGGGACCCAGCAGACCCACCTCGGACAGGAACGCCGCCAGCGGGGCGAAACCGGCGACCTGCGTCTCACGGCGATGCGGGCTGGTCCGTGCGATTCGTCGCGCCCGCTTCGGGTCCAGGCCCGTGCGCGCATACGGGATCGGGTTGCTGAACAAGTAGTTGAAGAAGTACCCGCCCAGCCCGTTGATGTTGGCCATGAACCAGCGGTTCATCCGGGGCATTTCGGCCACGCGTTTGCGGGCGCCGTCGCGGGCGAACTGGATGTGGCGCGCTTCCTCGGTGACGTGAATGCGCATGAGCCGCTGGATGATCGGCTGCAATTCCGGGTCGTCCATCATCTGCCGCTGCAATGAGTCGAAGATTTCCTCGCCGATCAGCGCGGCCACCCACAGCATCGAGCCGCGCTGAAACGCCAGCGGAAGCGCGTTAATGATCATCCGGTGAAACAGCCTGGGCCGCACCGGCTTTGCGCCGATGCGCTCGATGGCCTTGCCGAACATGACCATGTGGCGGGTCTCGTCGCCCAGTTCGGTGAGCTTGTAATGGGTCGACCGGCTCGTGGGGTCCTCGTGCAGGATCGTCCGCAGCAGTGATTGATTGAGCATGTTCTCGAACCAGATGCCCGCCGAGAGCGTGTTGACCAACTCCTGGCGGGACAGCTCGATCTGCTGCTCGCGGGTCATCTCGTCCCACATCGGGGTGCCGTACAGCGACACCAGCCGCGGCGGCAGAAAGAACTTGTCCGGATCCAGCGGGGCGTCCCAGTCGATGTCGACGATCGGTTCGTAGGACTTTTTCACCGAGCCCCTGAGTAGCCGCTCCGAGAACTCTTCACGACTCGGCCCACCTGGTTTCACCGCGGAAGTCATGGTGCTGGCGTCCCTTCATTGGGTGCTTCAGACGGTACCAATGGTACTGGGTACTTTTGGTCCCGACTAGGCCCTTGCGGTTTCGATTCGGCAATCTGATGCAAGCAACGAGGAGGGTTTCTTGGGCCGGCATATCCACGTCATCGGCATCGGCGCCGGCGACCCTGACTACGTGACGGTTCAGGCGATCGAGGCGCTCAACGACACCCAGGTGTTCTTCGCGATGGACAAAGGCGAGGCGAAAAGCGACCTGGTGGCGCTGCGGCGCGAGATCTGCGCCCGGTTCATCCGCGAGTCGGGCTACCGCTTCGTCGAGCTGCCCGACCCCAAACGGTCGGCCGACTCCGGCTACCGCGACGCCGTCTCGGACTGGCATGCGGCACGGGCGCGGGTCTGGGCGGCGGCGATCGCCGCCGAGTTGGGCCGCGACGGCGTCGGCGCCTTCCTGGCCTGGGGCGACCCATCGCTGTACGACAGCACGCTGCGCATCCTGGAGGCCATCAAGACCGATGCGGCCGAGCTCGAGTTCACGTTCGACGTCATCCCCGGCATCACCGCGGTCCAGGCGCTGACGGCTCGACACCGCATCCCGCTCAACGACGTCGGGGAACCGGTCCTGATCACCACCGGCAGGAAGTTGCGCGCGCACGGCCTGGACGGATCGGCGGTCGTGATGCTCGACGCCGAGTGCTCCTTTCAGGTGTGCCCGCCCGACACCCGCATCTGGTGGGGCGCCTACCTGGGCACCGGCGACGAGCTGCTGGTGGCGGGCACCGTCGGAGAGGTCGCCACGCGCATCGGGGCGCTGCGGGCCGAGGCGCGTGCGCGGCACGGCTGGATCATGGACACCTATTTACTCAGACCGGCAGACTGAAGGGCGTGCCCGAACTGCCCGAGGTCGAAGCCCTGGCCGACCATCTGCGCCGCCATGCCGTCGGCCTGACGATCGGCCGCGTCGACGTCGGCGCGCTCTCCGTCCTGAAAACCTTCGACCCGCCACTCAGCGTGCTGCACGGCCAACCCGTGACGGGGGCTCACCGGTGGGGCAAGTACCTGGGGTTGCAGGCTGGAGAGCTGTACTTGATCACTCACCTGTCGCGGGCGGGCTGGTTGCGGTGGTCCGACAAGCTGGCGGCGGCGCCACTTCGGCCCGGCAAGGGCCCGATCGCGCTGCGCGTGCACCTGGGCACGCCCGGCGAGGCACCCGGCTTCGACCTGACCGAGGCCGGCACCCAGAAGCGGCTGGCCGTGTGGCTCGTCGACGATCCGCAGTCGGTGCCCGGCATCGCCGCCCTCGGCCCCGACGCGCTGGAGCTCAGCGTCGACGATCTTGCCGGGCTGTTGGCCGGCAACACCGGGCGGATCAAGACGGTCATCACCGATCAGAAGGTGATCGCCGGCATCGGCAACGCGTACAGCGACGAAATCCTGCACGTCGCGAAGATCTCGCCGTTCGCCACCGCGGGCAAGCTGACCGATGAGCAGCTCACCACGCTGCACGACGCGATGGTGTCCGTCCTGCGCGACGCGGTGAGCCGGTCCGTGGGCCAGGGGGCGGCCACGCTCAAAGGCGAGAAGCGCTCCGGCCTACGGGTGCATGCCCGCACCGGCATGCCCTGCCCGGTGTGCGGGGACACCGTGCGTGAAGTTTCCTTCGCGGACAAGTCTTTTCAATACTGTCCGACGTGCCAGACCGGCGGCAAAGTGCTCGCCGACCGGCGGATGTCACGGCTGCTCAAGTAGGCGGCGGCCCGCGACTTGACACCTGTCGATATGCTGCCCGGATGACTCGTCAGAAGATCCTCATCACGGGTGCCAGTTCCGGCCTGGGCGCCGGCATGGCGCGAGCGTTCGCCGCCAAGGGCCGCGACCTGGCGTTGTGCGCGCGGCGCACCGACCGGCTGGACGAGCTGAAAGCCGAACTGTCGCAACAGTACCCGGGCATCAAGATCGCTGTGGCGGCGCTGGACGTCAACGACCACGAGCAGGTGCCGAAGGTCTTCGGCGAACTCAGCGACGAGCTCGGCGGCATCGACCGCGTCGTCGTCAACGCCGGCATCGGCAAGGGCGCGAAGCTCGGCTCGGGCAAGGTATGGGCCAACAAGGCGACCCTCGAGACCAACCTGGTGGCCGCGCTGGTGCAGATCGAGACGGCGCTGGAGATGTTCAACAACACCGGTTCCGGCCATCTGGTGCTCATCTCGTCGGTGCTCGGCAACAAGGGCGTGCCGGGTGTCAAGGCCGCCTACGCCGCAAGCAAGGCCGGGTTGAGTTCGCTGGGTGAATCCCTGCGCGCCGAATACGCCAAGGGCCCCATCAAGGTTTCGGTCATCGAACCCGGCTACATCGAGTCGGAGATGACGGCCAAGTCGAACAGCACGATGTTGATGGTGGACAACGAGACCGGCGTCAACGCGCTCGTCGCCGCCATGGAACGTGAGCCCGGCCGGGCGGCGGTGCCGTGGTGGCCGTGGGCGCCGCTGGTGCAGGTGATGCGGGTGCTCCCGCCCCCGCTCACCAAGTGGTTCGCCTGAGTCAGTGCGGCACCGGCGTGTAATGCGCTGCGTCGCTGGTGAATTCGGGCTTGCCGTAGGTCGCCAGCCGTAGCTTGAGGAGCCCGATGACGTAGGCGTCGGTGAGGTCCCGAAGCACGGGGATGCGGCTGGCGTGGCTTACCGCGGTGAAACGCCCGATGATGAAGGGCGCGGTGAGGGCGACCCGGATGAGGTCCGTCGGCCCCATCGAGACGCCCATGGCCTCGGCGATGTCGCGATTCCCATTGCAGAAGGTGCGAACGAAAGTGAGCTTGCTGAAACTCTTTTCGACGGCTTCAGCGCAACGGTCGAACAGCGTGGTGTCGGGGCGCAAATAGGCCGCCATCGTGCCGCGGACGAGTTCTTGGCAGATGCTGTCGAATCCGTCGCGCAGCAGTGCCGAGCGCGCGTGCATGACGTGGATGATGTCGGCCGGTTCGGCCGGCAACAGCTCTTCCGGCAGGCCGAGCAAAAAGCAGCGATACCTGGCGAATTCGACGACGGCGCGCTCTTCGGCGGTGAACTCGGTCCGGCCCTGTTGGCGCGCCTTGCGGGCCAGCAGGTACTGGCCGATCATTCCGGCCGGCATCTGGTCGACCTGCGGCACGGGCATGCCGTACACGGCGGCATCCCACTTGTCGGATTTCTTGAGGGCGTTGTAGCGGACCATCGAGTGCATCAGCCGGACCATAGCGGCCGCCTCGAAACCGGGGCCGAAACGGTCCAGCGCACCGGGCAGGGTGGTGACGGCGAAGAAACTCGCGGTCTCGTTTACTCGCCGGGCGGCCCGCTTGCCCGAGAGTGCGCCGGTGAGCGCCATCGGCAGCGCGGCGTAGGTGTTGGTGAAGGTCGCGATGAAGGCCCCTCGCGTGATGAAGGGGGCCAGCAGCGCTGCGGGGATCCGCTCTTGGCGGGCGCCCTCACGGACCAGGTCGAAGTCGATCCACTCCGGGGTGGCCTCCATGGCGGCGATGAACGAAACCAGCTCCGGGGGCGCGTCGGGCACCGCCTCGACGCCCTCCCGGCAGGCCGTCTTGAGCATGTCGATCAGCTGGACGACGCTGCGCGAAGCCATCAGTGCCGCATAGGGATCGGCGACGACGTCGCCGAGCAGGGTGGCCGTGCTCATCAACTCGACCACGCGGTCGTCTTCCAGGATCGGTGCGCGGTCGGCGATCCAGGCGGGCAGGGCCGAGTCGACGCCGGGCTCCGTGGCCAGACGATCCGGCTGCCGGTCGAAGTCGAAGTCTCCATACAGGTCGGGCTGCAATGCGCGCTGGCTGCGGACTCGCTCGGCGAGTTCGGGGTAGTACGTGACCATCGCTGCCTCCCATTAACTAACAGTTCGTGAGTAAATACTCACAAGTTGTTAGTTATGCTGTCAAGCATGAGTGCGGGCAGCCCTAAGCGGCGCATGACCGCCGAAGGTCGGCGCGAGCAGATCCTCGACGTCACGCACGCGATCGTCGACGCCGAGGGGTTCCACGCGGCCACACCCAATCGCATCGCCGAGGCGGCCGGCATCAATCGGTCGTTGATCTATCAGCTGTTCGGCGACCCGGCGGGACTGTTCGTCGCGCTGATCGACCGTGAGGCGGCCCGCGCCGGCGCCCAGTTCGCCGAGGCGGTCTCCGGCTTGGATGCCGTCTCCGAGGACCAGTCGCTTGTGGTTGCCTTCGACGGCGTGCTGTCCGCGGTCGACGCCCACCCGGCAACGTGGCGGCTGTTCCTGTTTCCGCCGCAGGGCGCTCCCCCGGAGTTGTATGCGCGGCTGGCTCAATCGCAGGCCGTCGTGTTGGAGTTCTTCGTCAGCGAACTGCTGCGCACCAATCCCGGAGTGCACGACCCCGAGTACACCGCGCGGATCCTGCACGCCGCCGGACGCGAACTGCTGCAGCTGCACCTCAGTGAGCCGCAGACCGCGACCGTGGAACGCTTGCGCACCTTCGTGCGCCGACTCGGGTCGGACGTCACGAGCCGGACCGGCTGAGGGCTACTAGCTGGTGCGCCCGCGTTCGGTCCGGTAGCGGCGCACCAGCGCGTCGGTCGAGCTGTCGGACTGCGGAGCCGGCGAGCCGTCGGACGTGATCACGGGGAGCAGCGCTTTCGCCTGCGTCTTGCCCAGCTCCACGCCCCACTGGTCGAACGAGTCGATGCCCCAGATGACGCCCTCGGTGAAGACCTGATGCTCGTAGAGCGCGATCAACTGGCCCAGCACTGACGGCGTTAGCCGGTCGGCCAGGATCGAGGTCGACGGCCGGTTGCCGGGCATCACCTTGTGCGGCACGATGTCGGCCGGCGTGCCTTCGGCGGCAATCTCCTCGGCGGTCTTACCGAACGCCAACACTTGGGTCTGGGCGAAGAAGTTGCTCATCAGCAAGTCGTGCATGCTGCCGGTGCCCTCGACGGTGGGCAGGTCGTCCAGAGGCTGGCTGAAGCCGATGAAGTCGGCCGGCACCAGCCGGGTGCCCTGATGCAGCAATTGGTAGAAGGCATGCTGGCCGTTGGTTCCCGGCTCGCCCCAAAAGATTTCGCCGGTGTCGGTGGTGACCGGAGTGCCGTCGGCGCGCGTCGACTTACCATTCGATTCCATCGTCAGCTGTTGTAGATAGGCCGCGAATCGCGCCAGGTCGTTGGAGTAGGGCAGCACCGCGCGCGACTGGGCACCCATGAAGTTGGAGTACCACAGCCCGATCAGCCCGAGCAGCGCCGGCGCGTTGGACTCCAGCGGGGCAGTCTTGAAATGCCGGTCCACGATGTGGAATCCGGACAGAAAATCGGCGAAGGCCTCCTTGCCGATCGCGGCCATCACCGAGAGGCCGATCGCCGAATCGACGGAATACCGTCCCCCGACCCAGTCCCAGAAGCCGAACATGTTGTCGGTGTTGATGCCGAAGTCGTCGACCAGGCGCTTGTTGGTGGAGACCGCCACGAAATGCTTGGAGACCGCGGCGTCGCCGAGCGCGTCGGTCAGCCAGCGGCGCGCGGCGGTCGCGTTGGTCAGGGTTTCCAGCGTGGAGAACGTCTTGGAGGCGACGATGAAAAGCGTTGTGGCGGGGTCCAAGTCGGCCAGCGTGGCGATGAGGTCGGCCGGGTCGACGTTGGAGACGAAGCGTGCGGAAATCCCGGCGTCGGCGTAGTGGCGCAGCGCCTGATAGACCATCACCGGCCCCAGATCCGATCCGCCGATGCCGATGTTGACCACCGTGCTGATTCTTTTCCCGGTGGCCCCGGTCCATTCACCACTGCGTAACCGGTCGGTGAAGGCGCCCATCCGATCGAGCACGGCGTGCACGTCCTCGACGACGTTGTGGCCGTCGACGATCAGTTCGGCGTCCCGGGGCAGTCGCAGCGCGGTGTGCAATACCGCCCGGTCCTCGGAGACGTTGATGTGCGCGCCGGCGAACATCTGGTCGCGGCGCTCTTCGAGGTTAGCCGTGCGCGCCAGATCGACCAGCAGCCGCAGCGTCTCTCGCGTGACGCGGTGTTTGCTGTAGTCGATGTAGAGGTCGCCGACCGATACGGTGAGTTCGCGGCCGCGGTCGGGATCCTCGTCGAAGAACTGGCGCAGATGGGTCGCGCCGACTTGTTCGTGATGCCTGCGCAGGGCGTCCCACGCTGGGGTGGCGGTGATGTCGGGGAGGCTTTGCACGGAGGTCATAGTTCGACCCTAGTGACGGTCGCAAGCGCGGCGTAGCGGGGCGCGGCGGGCCGTCACCGTTGGGCTAGTGACGGTCGCAAGCGCCGCGTAGCGGGGCGGGGGACGGGCCGTCACCGTCGGGGCGGGCGGATGCGCCGCGACCCAGCCAGGTGTGACGGGTCAGTGACCGAGCCGGCCCCTGCCCAACCTCAGTAGGAGGATCGCCAGGTCCTTGCCGTCGGGACCGAGCTCGCTGTAGCGCTCGATCACCTTCATTTCGCGGCTGTGCACGAGCCGCGTGCCGCCGGATGCCATCCGGACCTTGCCGATCGCCTGAGAGACCTCGGTGCGGCGCTTCACCGCGGCCAGGATCTCGGCGTCCAACCGGTCGATCTCGTGACGCAAGTCGTCGATACTCAACTCTTCGGCGGCCGTCTGTGGGGTTTCCACCGTCTCAACCTTCATCTCTGCTGACTCCGCATTCTCGGGATGTGGGGGTTGTGGTCTCATCCGGTTTCGGGCCTCACAAAAGAGACGAGCCCCGGTCTCCGGAAGCGGACCACGGGGCTCTGACGAAAGCAGCTAGAGCACGGGGACCGCTAACCGGTACCCGTAGAAAAATCGGCGGCAGTTCGGGGTGCAAGGCCGCCGACGGCGCTGCGCGTTGAGCACCAAACGAGTGTGCCACTAAAATCGGCTCTCGCGCAAAAAGGCGTTCGTGAGCTGGCCATTACCCGGTCGACGTCCGCGTGAGACTTGCCGGTGTTCGGTTGCGGTGACCGCCAACCCCGGGCCTGCTTGCCGGGTACGGAATCCATTAACAGGGCGCGAAATTCGGTGTTATAGGAGATTGTGCGAGATTGACGGCGGCGCAAACTCGGGCCGCGATTATGCGCGGCTTTTTTACTCGAGTCTAATTAGTCGCCATTTGAAATCTGGGCACATTTGTCTGCGAAACACGCCTTTCGCCGCCCCGTTTTTGCCGGGCGGAGGGCGGTCGGGCCACTAGCCTGTTGTCACGCCTGGGCGCGTTGCGTCGGTGGGCGGCGGTAAGTTTGGACCAACATGAGTGTGTACGCAACCGATGCCAACCTGGCCTCCGAAGCAGATCAGTTGCTCGAAGGCCTCAACCCGCAACAGCGCCAGGCGGTGGTGCACGAGGGCTCGCCGCTGCTGATCGTGGCAGGGGCCGGCTCCGGCAAGACCGCCGTGTTGACGCGCCGCATCGCCTATCTGATCGCGGCGCGCGGCGCGGGGGTCGGCCAGATCCTGGCCATCACCTTCACCAACAAGGCCGCGGCCGAGATGCGCGAACGGGTGGTGCGGCTGGTCGGCAACCGGGCCCGCGCCATGTGGGTGTCCACCTTTCACTCGACGTGTGTGCGGATCCTGCGCAACCAGGCGTCGTTGATCGAAGGCCTCAATTCCAACTTCTCGATCTACGACGCCGACGATTCCCGCCGCCTGCTGCAGATGATCGGTCGCGACATGGGGCTCGACATCAAGCGCTACTCGCCCCGGCTGCTGGCCAACGCCATCTCCAACCTGAAGAACGAGCTGATCGACCCCGCTGAGGCGGTGGCGAAACTGACGGACGACTCCGACGACCTGACGCGCACCGTGGCGTCCGTGTACGGCGAATACCAGCGGCGGCTGCGCGCGGCCAACGCGCTGGACTTCGACGACCTGATCGGCGAGACCGTCGCGGTGCTACGGGCCTTTCCGCAGATCGCCCAGCACTACCGGCGGCGGTTCCGCCATGTCCTGGTCGACGAGTATCAGGACACCAACCATGCGCAGTACGTGCTGGTGCGGGAACTGGTCGGTCACGACGCGACGGGATCGCCCGACGATGTGCCGCCGGCGGAATTGTGCGTGGTGGGTGACGCCGATCAGTCGATCTATGCGTTCCGCGGCGCCACCATCCGCAACATCGAGGACTTCGAGCGCGACTATCCGGACGCGATAACCATTCTGCTGGAACAGAATTACCGGTCCACGCAGAACATCTTGTCGGCGGCCAACTCCGTGATCGCCCGCAACTCCGGGCGCCGGGACAAACGGCTGTGGACCGATGCCGGCGCCGGCGAATTGATCGTCGGCTACGTCGCGGACAACGAGCACGACGAGGCCAGGTTCGTGGCCGAGGAGATCGATGCGCTCGCCGACCGGGGCGAGATCACCTACAACGACGTGGCCGTGTTCTATCGCACCAACAACTCGTCGCGGTCGTTCGAAGAGGTGTTCATCCGCGCCGGCATTCCCTACAAAGTCGTTGGGGGAGTGCGGTTTTACGAGCGCAAAGAGATTCGCGACATCGTCGCCTATCTGCGGGTGCTGGACAACCCCGGTGACGCGGTCAGCATGCGGCGCATCCTCAACACCCCGCGCCGGGGCATCGGGGATCGGGCCGAGGCGTGCGTGGCGGTGTACGCGGAGAACACCGGCGCGAGTTTCGCCGACGCGCTGGTGGCCGCGGCCGAAGGCAAAGTGCCGATGCTCAATTCGCGCGCGGAGAAGGCGATCACCGGATTCGTCGAGCTGCTCGACGAGCTAAGGGGCCGCCTCGACGAGGATCTCGGCGATCTGGTCGAGTCGGTGCTCGAACGTACCGGATACCGGCGGGAACTGGAATCCTCCACCGATCCGCAAGATCTGGCCCGCTTGGACAACCTCAACGAACTCGTCAGTGTGGCACACGAATTCAGCACTGACCGGGCCAACGCGGCCGCGCTGGGCGAGTCGTTACAGACCCCCGACGACGAAGACGTCCCGGACACCGGCGTGCTCGCGGAATTCCTGGAGCGCGTCTCGCTGGTTTCCGACAGCGATGAGATCCCCGAGAACGACGCCGGCATGGTCACTTTGATGACGCTGCACACCGCGAAGGGACTGGAATTTCCGGTGGTGTTCGTCACCGGCTGGGAGGACGGCATGTTCCCGCACATGCGGGCGCTGGACGACCCGACCGAACTGTCCGAGGAGCGGCGGCTGGCCTACGTCGGCATCACCCGCGCCCGTCAGCGGCTGTATCTGAGCAGGGCCATCGTCCGGTCCTCCTGGGGGCAGCCCACGCTGAACCCGGAATCGCGCTTCCTGCGGGAGGTTCCGCAGGAACTCATCGAGTGGCGGCGCACCGCGCCGGCGCCGTCGTTCAGCGCGCCGGTGAGCGGCGCCGGCTGGTTCGGTGCGCCACGCGCGGCCCCGACCCGCTCGGGTGCCGGCAAGCGCCCGTTGCTGGTGCTCGAGCCCGGCGACCGGGTGACTCACGACAAGTACGGGCTTGGCCGCGTCGAAGAGGTGTCCGGCGTCGGCGAATCGGCCATGTCTCTCATCGACTTCGGCAGCGCCGGGCGGGTGAAGCTGATGCACAACCACGCCCCGATCAGCAAGCTCTAACCGCATTGCGTCTGCGGACCATTAGGCGACTCGGGATTTTGATATCGCTGGTGGTATCGGATTCGAAAGTCGCCTAATGGTCGGGCGCCGGGGCGGCACCCGCTTCGGCGCGGGTCAGGCTTCCAGCCAGCGTCTGGTTCGCGGGTGCATCGCCAGCACCACGCTGGCGATCGGGAGCAGCGGCAGCAGGTGCACTATCCACGCGACGCGGGCACCGGCGATGAACACCCCCAGGTAGGTCAGCACAGCGACCACGGCACCGGCCACGATGAGATAACGCCCAAAAGGCCGGTGCTGCAGCAACATGATCACGCCGGAAACGGTGGTCGTGGCGAACACCAGGGTCAGAAACGCGACGGCGATGCAGAACAGACGATCGGTTCGCCACCAGCCGGCGATCAGATCGGTTGCCACCACCGACGTGGCCCACCCGCTGATGATGCTGACGGCGCACGCGGCGACGGCCGTCCGGTCACTCGGCTCACCCGAAGTGGCTTGGCGTCCCGCGTGAGCGGCGCCCTGGTACGGCGGTGGCTGCGGGGGGATGAGGCTGGTCGGGGATTCCGGTGTTATCGGGATCGGCCCGGTCGGTGCGCGGCGGATGATCCGCGTCTTGGAGTCCGACGGCGACGTGGACTCGGGCGGCTGCGGACCGGGAGGTGGTTGATTCGGCGCGGTCACCTCAACCAGCGTAGTTACCGACCATAAGACCCCGCTTAGCCAGCCACGGGACGGGGTCGATCCGTTCGGTGCCGCCCTGGAGCACCTCGAAATGCAGGTGCGGGCCGGTGGAATTGCCGCGGTTGCCCATGGTGGCGATCTGGTCCCCGGCCATCACGCGCTGGCCGACGCTGACCAGCGTCGTGTTGACGTGGCCGTAGAGCGTGACCGTGCCGTCGGCGTGGCGGAGCTTGACCAACGCCCCGTAACCGGCGGCCGGCCCGGAGTCGATGACGACGCCGTCGGACACCGCGTAGATCGGTGTGCCGATCGAGTTGGCCAGGTCGATGCCGGCGTGCAGCACGCCCCAGCGGTAACCGAAATTCGAGGTGAAGATGCCCTTCGTCGGCATCACATAGAGCGGCTGCTGCAATCGCGCCTCACGCTGAGCGCGATCGTTGGCGTAGGCGACGCCCTTGGCGAGCTCCTGGTTGTGCAGGGCGGCGGTCGCCGCCGGCTCGAGCGCGACCACCTGGGGGCCGCGGATGGTGTTGCTGTTGCCCGATCCGCCGGTGAGCGCCGACGCGTTCGCGGTCAGCACGGCCTCGGTCTTGGGGGTGTCGGCATGGCTGGTGGCGGTGTGGGCCGCCGCGGCGGCCGCGCCGGCCGCCATCGCCGAGATCAGCAGGCGGCCCCGGGCCGCGCTGGTCGGTTCCTTGCGATGCTGCCCGCCGCGTCGTGCCACACCGACGACGTCGTGCGCGCGACCGATGTGGGGCTCGGCGGCGGACCTGACGATCACCCGCGGCAGCACCTCGGTGACCGGGGCGGCCAGCCACAGCGGGGCCGGGTCGTCGGCCTCGTTCAGGTCGTCGAGTTCGGGGGCCAGCAAGACCTGTGCTTCGTTGTCGAAGGTCGAGTCGTTGCTGTAGTCGAGGTCGCCGAGATCCCTGACCTCTTCGCGCCAATCCAGATCATCGAAGTCGAAGCCGTCGAGCGGGAGGATCTCGGTGACCTCGTTGCGATGGGGCTCAATCCCTCGGCCGCCGGCCGCGCGACCAACCCGCACCACACCTGCTGTTTCAGCAGTAGAAGGAGCCAAACGATGCTGGGGCAAGCTGAAATGTCCTCGTATCGTGACCATACCGTTATCTGGACCCTAGGACGGTATCCGCTGACGTGCGGAGCTGGCAACCTCGTCGCGCAATCCGATTGAAATTGTGATTTGGGTCACGAACGGGGTACGCCGCGATGTCGTGAGCTGTGCCACATCGCCGGACGCGCCGGTAAAGGCCGGTAGGAGGGTCGATACAGTTCGTCCGTGCGAGTTGCCGAACGCGGCACCGCCCACCAAGAGGCCTAGTAGTTGAGTCGAGCGAAGACAGAGAGACCATGGACCTTTTCGAGTATCAAGCAAAAGAATTGTTCGCCAAGCACAACGTACCGACTACGCCGGGGCGGGTGACCGACACCGCCGAGGGCGCTCGGGAGATCGCCACCGAAATCGGCCGTCCGGTGATGGTCAAGGCGCAGGTGAAGGTCGGCGGGCGCGGCAAAGCTGGTGGCGTCAAGTACGCGGCGACGCCCGAGGACGCTTACGAACACGCCAAGAACATCCTCGGCCTCGACATCAAGGGTCACGTCGTCAAGAAGCTGCTGGTCGCCGAAGCAAGCGACATCGCCGAGGAGTACTACATCTCCTTCCTGCTCGATCGGGCCAATCGGACCTACCTGGCCATGTGCTCGGTCGAGGGCGGCATGGAAATCGAGGAGGTCGCCGCCACCAAGCCCGAGCGGCTGGCCAAGGTTGCGGTGGACGCCGTCGACGGGGTCGACTTGGAGACCGCGCGTTCCATCGCCGAGCAGGGCCACTTGCCGGCCGAGGTGCTCGACGCGGCCGCGGTGACCATCAACAAGCTGTGGGAGCTCTTCGTCGCCGAGGACGCCACGCTGGTCGAGGTCAACCCGCTGGTGCGCGACCCGAAAGACCAAATCCTGGCGCTGGACGGCAAAATCACGCTCGATGCGAATGCCGACTTCCGCCACCCCGAGCACGCGGAATTCGAAGACCGTGCCTCGACCGACCCGCTTGAGCTCAAGGCCAAAGAGCACGACCTCAACTACGTGAAGCTGGACGGCCAGGTCGGCATCATCGGTAACGGCGCGGGCCTGGTGATGTCCACGCTCGACGTCGTCGCGTACGCGGGCGAAAAGCACAACGGCGTCAAGCCGGCTAACTTCCTGGACATCGGCGGTGGCGCATCGGCCGAAGTCATGGCCGCGGGGCTGGACGTCATTCTGACCGACGAGCAGGTCAAGAGCGTCTTCGTGAACGTGTTCGGGGGCATCACCTCGTGCGACGCCGTCGCCAACGGAATCGTGACGGCGCTGAACATGCTCGGTGACGAGGCCAACAAGCCGCTCGTCGTCCGCCTCGACGGCAACAACGTCGACGAGGGTCGCCGCATCCTCGCCCAAGCCAACCACCCGCTGGTGATCCAGGCCGAGACCATGGACGCCGGCGCCGACAAAGCCGCCGAGCTGGCGAACAAGTAAGGGAGCCAAGCAATGTCGATCTTCCTGAACAAGGACTCCAAGGTCATCGTCCAGGGCATCACCGGCGGCGAAGGCACCAAGCACACCGCACTCATGCTCAAAGCCGGCACTCAGGTAGTGGGCGGGGTGAACGCCCGCAAGGCGGGCACCACCGTCTCGCACGTCGACCCCGTCGGCAAGGACGTCGAACTCCCGGTGTTCGGCACGGTCGCGGAAGCGATCAAGGAGACCGGCGCCAACGTGTCCGTCGTCTTCGTGCCGCCGAAATTCGCCAAGGACGCGATCATCGAGGCCATCGACGCCGAGATCCCGCTGCTGGTGGTCATCACCGAGGGAATTCCGGTGCAGGACACCGCGTACGCGTGGGCCTACAACCTGGACAAGGGTCACAAGACGCGCATCATCGGGCCGAACTGCCCCGGCATCATCACGCCGGGCGAGGCGCTGGCGGGCATCACGCCCGCCAACATCAGCGGCCCCGGGCCCGTCGGGCTGGTCTCCAAGTCCGGCACCCTGACCTACCAAATGATGTACGAGCTGCGCGATTTCGGCTTCTCAACCTCGATCGGCATCGGCGGGGACCCGGTCATCGGCACCACCCACATCGACGCCATCGAGGCCTTCGAGAAGGACCCCGACACCAAGGTCATCGTGATGATCGGTGAGATCGGTGGCGACGCCGAGGAGCGCGCGGCCGACTACATCAAGGCCAACGTCTCCAAGCCGGTTGTCGGCTACGTCGCGGGATTCACTGCGCCGGAAGGCAAGACGATGGGCCACGCGGGCGCGATCGTGTCCGGCTCGTCGGGCACCGCGGCCGCCAAGAAGGAGGCCTTGGAGGCGGCCGGCGTCAAGGTGGGCAAGACGCCGTCGGAGACCGCGGCGCTGGCCAGGGAGATCCTGCAGAGCCTGTAGCGGTCGTGGCGATCGCGAGCGCGGCATAGCCGGGTGAAGCGGGTCGCCACCATCGAACCGCCATGGCGACCCCCGATAGGCCGGGAGACGGACCTGCGGTAGATAGTTGGTCTATGAATCTCGACCCGAACACCCCCGTCGTCGTCGGTGTGGGGCAGGCCGCCGAACGCATCGACGACCCGAACTACCGCGGGATGTCGCCGGTCGAGCTGGCCGCCGCTGCGGCCCGGGCCGCCGTCGGCGACTGCGGCGTCGAGGACGCCGCGTCGGCCATCGACACCGTGGCCGGCGTCCGGCAGTTCGAGATCTCCGGTGTCATCAACGCCCCGCTGGGACGGTCGAACAACTACCCGCGATCCGTGGCCAACCGCATCGGTGCGGCGCCCGCTCGCGCGATCCTCGAGATCGTCGGCGGCCAGGGGCCGCAGCGCCTGATCAGCGAGCTGGCGGCGGAGATCGCGGCGGGCCGCTCCCGGGTCGCGATGGTGTTCGGTTCGGATGCCACCTCGACGCTGCGCTACTTCGCGAAAGCCGAAGCCAAGCCCGACTTCACCGAGACGGTCGACGGGGACTTGGAAGACCGGGGCCAGGGCATCGAGAAGCTCGTCTCGCGCTACACCGTCATGCACGGGCTGACCAGCGCGCCGATCCAGTACGCGCTGCTGGAAAACGCCCGGCGGGCCGGGACCGGCCTGGGCCCGGCGGAATACCGGCGGCGGATGGGCGAGCTGTTCGCGCCGTTCACCAAGATCGCCGCCAGCAATCCGTTCGCCGCCGCGCCGGTGGAGCGCACGGTCGACGAACTGATCACTGTGACCGACCGCAACCGGATGATCGCGGAGCCGTACCCGCGGCTGATGGTCGCCCGCGACCAGGTGAACCAGGGTGCGGCCGCGCTGCTGATGTCGGTCGACGCGGCGCGTCGCCTCGGGGTGCCCGAGGAGAACTGGGTGTACCTGCACGGCCACGCTGATATCGAGGAACAGGCGCTGCTCGAGCGGCCCGATCTCGGGCATGCGCCGTCGCACGTGCTGGCGGTGCGTGAGGCGCTGGCGATGGCCGGCATCGGCATCGACGACGTCGCCGCCTTCGATCTGTACAGCTGCTTTCCGGTGCCGGTGTTCAACATCTGCGACGGCATGGGCATCGCGCCCGACGATCCGCGCGGCCTGACCCTGACCGGCGGGCTGCCGTTCTTCGGCGGCGCGGGCAACAACTATTCGATGCATGCCGTCGCCGAGACCGTCGCGCAAATGCGAAGGGCACCAGGGGAATTCGGACTGGTGGGCGCCAACGGTGGCATCCTGAGCAAGTATTCGGTCGGTGTGTACTCCACCACCCCGACGGAGTGGAAGCCCGACCGCAGCGCGCAGGCGCAGGCTCAGGTCGCCGACTGGCCGACCTTGTCGGTGACCGAGCAGGCCGACGGCGTCGGCACCGTCGAGACCTACACGGTGCGGCGCGACGATGGCCGCCCGACCGGGATCATCGTCGGCCGGCTCGATGACGGCAGCCGGTTCCTGTCCACCACCGAGGACGACGACTTGATCGCGCTGCTGATCGACGGCGACCCACTCGGGCACTCGGTGCGGGTGCGCTCCTTCGACTACGGCAACCGCTGCACGCTGGCCTGAGCTTCGGGTCCTTCCGCGACACTGAAACCACGAACACGACACGCCGCGGACGGCCGCCGTGGTTTACGTCTCGCCGTACGAAGGGGTCTCAGACGAGGGCGGCCAGCTTGCCCGCCAGCCGCTCGACGTAGGCGGCGATCTCGTCCTCGGGGCGGTCGGGAAGCCCGAACAGCACCTCGGTCACCCCGAGCTCGGCCCATTTGGCGAGCTTCTCGGGAATCGGCTTGAAGTCGAGCGCGACGATCTGCGGGGCGCCGTCGCGGCCGGCGGCCGCCCAGGTGTCCTGCAGCAACTTCACCGGCTCGTCGATGTCGAAGTCGCGCGGGGTGGTGATCCAGCCGTCGGCGCTGCGGGCGATCCACTTGAAGTTCTTCTCGTTACCGGCAGCCCCGACCAGCACGGGAATGTGCGGCTGCACGGGCTTGGGCCACGCCCAGCTCGGCCCGAACTTGACGAACTCGCCGTCGTAGGCCGCTTCCTCCTTGGTCCACAGCTCCCGCATGGCTTCGATGTATTCGCGCAGCATGGTGCGGCGCCTCGCGGGCGGTACGCCGTGATCGGCGAGCTCGTCGGTGTTCCACCCGAACCCGACGCCGAGGCTGACGCGTCCGCCGGACAAATGGTCGAGGGTGGCAATGCTTTTCGCCAGCGTGATCGGGTCGTGTTCGACGGGCAACGCCACCGCGGTGGACAGCCGCACCCGTGACGTGACGGCGCACGCCGCGCCCAGGCTTACCCATGGGTCTAGCGTCCGCATGTAGCGGTCGTCGGGCAGCGACGCGTCGCCCGTCGTCGGGTGCGCCGCCTCGCGCTTGATCGGGATGTGGGTGTGTTCCGGCACGTAAAAGGTCGTGAAGCCGTGTTCGTCGGCAAGCTTCGCGGCCGACGCCGGAGAGATGCCACGGTCGCTGGTAAAAAGCACAAGCCCGTAATCCATGGAGAGAATTAGAACGTGTTCTACCTGCGCTGAGCAAGCCGCCGTCGTGGCGGCACGGATCGGCGCCCAAGCCGGTGGCCACGGCACCGGCGTTCCGAAGTGCGCTAGCGTGGTTGATCGATCGCGTCGCAACGCAACCGCCGGGCACGGCGTTTATGGAACGGCGCGCCCGCAAGCACAGCGTCGCGACGCAACTGTGGCGCCCGCAAAGGCACTTCAAGGCACTGGAAGCAACAGGAGGAGCCATGACCTACTCGCCCGGTAGCCCCGGATATCAGCCCGCATCACCCGGGGGCTCCTACTCAGGCGCCACGCCGTCGTTCACCAAGGACGACGACGGCACGACGAAGCTTCCGCTCTACCTGAACATCGCGGTGGTCGTGCTCGGCCTGGCGGTGTATCTGCTGAACTTCGGGCCGACGTTCACCATCGGCTCCGAGCTCGGCCCGGGCGTCGGCGGCCGGGCGGGTGACGCTGGTACAGCGGTCATCGTCGCGGTGCTGGCCACGCTGCTCGCGGGGCTGAGCCTGCTGCCCAAGGCCAAGAGCTACGCCGGAGTCGTCGCGGTCATCGCGGTCCTCGGTGCGCTGCTGGCCGTCACCGAGACGATCAACCTGCCGGCCGGCGTCGCGATCGGCTGGGCGATGTGGCCCCTGGTGGCGTGCAGCGTGCTCCAGGCGATCGCCGCTGTCGTGGTCGTCCTGCTGGAGGCGGGCGTCATCACGGCGCCGGCGCCGCGGCCCAAGTACGACCCCTACGCCCAATACGGCCAATACGGCCAGTACGGGCAGTACGGCCAGCAGCCCTACTACGGTCAGCCTGGCCAGCAGCAGCCGCAGCACCCCGGATACGGGTCGCAGTACGGCGGTTATCCCGCCAGCCAGGCCCCGACCCAAAGCGGGGTTCCGACCGGCGGTTTCGGTGCCCAGCCGCAGTCCGGGCCCCAAGCGACCGCGCAACAAGGACCGTCCACGCCGCCCACCGGCTTCCCCAGCTTCAGCCCGCCGCCCGCGGCCGGCTCGGGCTCCGAGGGTTCGGCGCCCAACTACTCCAACCAGGGCGGGGGGCAGCAGCCGTACGGGCAGGAGCAGCAGCCGCCCTCGTCGCCGTCTGGTCCAGCGCCCTCCTAACCGTGCGCCCTCGCGCCTAGTCGGGACGTACGCCGCAGAGTGAAAAGGGTGTCGGAAGGCGCGGACAACCGGCCAGCGGGCGCTCGCCAGGCGCGTGACCTCGTCCGGGTCGCGTTCGGCCCGGCAGTGGTGGCCTTGGTCATCATCGCCGCGGTCACGCTGCTGCAGTTGTTGATCGCCAACAGCGACATGACCGGCGCGCTGGGCGCGATCGCCAGCATGTGGCTGGGCGTGCACCAGGTGCCGATCTCGATCGGCGGCCGCGAACTGGGCGTGATGCCGCTGCTGCCGGTGCTGCTCATGATCTGGGCGACCGCGCGCAGCACGGCGCGGGCGATCTCTCCGTATTCCTCGTGGTTGGTCGTCCGCTGGGTGGTCGCGTCGGCGCTGGGCGGTCCCTTGCTGATCGCGGCGATCGCCCTGGCCGTCATCCACGACGCGTCGTCGGTGATCACCGAGCTGCAGACGCCCAGCGCCCTGCGCGCCTTCACCAGCGTGCTCGTCGTGCATGCCCTCGGCGCCGCGATCGGTGTGTGGTCCCGGGTGGGGAGAAGGGCGTTGGCGGCGTCGTCCCTGCCGTTTTGGCTCGGCGATGCCCTGCGCGCCGCGTCGGCCGGTGTCCTGGCGTTGCTCGGACTTTCCGGCTTGGTCACCGCGGCGTCGCTGGTGGTGCATTGGGCGACGATGCAAGACCTCTACGGGATCACCGATTCGATATTCGGACAGTTCAGCCTCACGGTGCTGTCAATGTTGTACGCGCCCAACGTCATCGTCGGCACCTCGGCGATGGCGGTCGGATCCAGCGCCCACCTCGGCTTCGCGACGTTCAGTTCGTTCACCGTCTTCGGCGGCGACATTCCGGCGCTGCCGATCCTGGCCGCCGCCCCCCACCCGCCGCTCGGGCCGGCGTGGGTCGCCCTGCTCATCATCGGCGCGTCGTCCGGGGTGGCGGTCGGGCAGCAGTGCGCTCGGCGGGCGCTCCCGCTGATCCCGGCGACGGCCAAGCTTCTCGTCGCCTCCGTCGCGGGGGCGTTGGCGATGTCCCTGCTCGCATACGGTGGCAGCGGCCGGCTGGGAAACTTCGGTGATGTCGGCGTCGACCAGGGCGCCCTGCTCATCGGCGTGTTCTTCTGGTTCTCGGTCGTCGGCGGGATCACCCTGGTGATGAGCGGCGGCGTCCGGGCCCAGCCCCGGCGACCCAAGCCCGCGCCCGCCGCGGCCGAAGAACCGGCGGACTTTGCCGGAGCCTTCGACGAGGCGGACGACGAACAGCCGCCGGATCTCGCCGATCCCGACGAGTTCGCCGCGCCCGACGCGCTGGTCAGCGACGACGACGAGGCGGTGGGCGACGACAACGCGCCGCCCCCCGACGAAGCGCAGCCGACCGCGACCGACCGCGAGCCCGACGAGTAGCTCCCACTAGGCTCTCTGCTTGTGGCCGAACCGCTCCATGTGCCCCCGAGCGCGCCGGCGCGGGTGGTGGTACTCGCATCGGGCACCGGATCGCTGCTGAGCTCCCTGCTCGACGCTGCCGTCGCCGACTACCCCGCCCGCGTGGTCGCGGTCGGCGCCGATCGCGAGTGCCTGGCCACCGAGATCGCCGCAAGGGCATCGCTGCCGACGTTCACCGCCCGGCTGGGCGATCACCCCGACCGCGCCGCCTGGGATGCGGCCGTCACCGAAGCCACCGCCGCGCACTCGCCCGATCTGGTGGTGTCGGCGGGCTTCATGAAAATACTTGGGCCCCAGTTCCTCTCGCGATTCTACGGCCGGATCATCAATACCCATCCGGCTTTGTTGCCGGCGTTTCCCGGCGCGCACGGCGTGGCCGATGCGCTGGCCTACGGCGTCAAGGTCACAGGTTGTACGGTGCACCTGGTGGACGCCGGGACGGACACCGGGCCGATCCTGGCACAGCAATCCGTGCCGGTGCTCGACGGCGACACCGAAGACGCCCTGCATGAACGCATCAAGGTCACCGAACGGAAGCTCCTGGTGGACGTGGTGGCCGAGATCGCGACCGGCGGCCTGACCCTGGTCGGAAGAACAGCGACGATCGGACGAAAGGCGACCAAGCGATGAGCACCGACGAATGGCCGGAGACGGCGAAAAGGCCGATCCGGCGCGCGTTGATCAGCGTCTACGACAAGACCGGGCTCGTCGAACTCGCCACGGGGTTGGCGGACGCGGGCGTCGAGATCGTCTCGACCGGGTCGACGGCGAAGACCATTGCCGAAAAAGGGATTCCGGTCACGCGGGTCGAGGAGCTGACCGGCTTCCCCGAGGTGCTCGACGGGCGGGTCAAGACGCTGCACCCGCGGGTGCATGCCGGCCTGCTCGCCGATCTCCGCAAACCCGAGCACGCCGCGGCGCTCGAGAAACTTGGCGTTGCGGCGTTCGAACTCGTCGTGGTCAACCTGTACCCGTTCAGCGAGACCGTCGACTCCGGCGCCAGCATCGACGAATGCGTCGAGCAGATCGACATCGGTGGGCCGTCGATGGTCCGCGCGGCCGCGAAAAACCATCCCAGCGTGGCGGTGATCACCGACCCGCGCGGCTATGACGGCGTGCTCGCCGCCGTGCGGCACGGCGGCTTCACCCTCGCCGAGCGCAAAAAGCTGGCGGCGCTGGCGTTTCAGCACACCGCCGAATACGACATCGCCGTGGCGGGCTGGATGGAGTCGACGCTGGCACCCGAGCACCCGCCGACGGCGTTCCCCAAGTGGCTGGGGCGCAGCTGGAGCCGCTCGACGATGCTGCGCTACGGCGAGAACCCGCACCAGCAGGCGGCGCTCTACAGCGACCCCGCCGCCTGGCCGGGACTGGCGCAAGCCGAGCAGCTGCACGGAAAAGAGATGTCGTACAACAACTTCACCGACGCGGATGCGGCCTGGCGGGCCGCCTTCGACCACGAACAGATCTGCGTCGCAATCATCAAGCACGCCAACCCATGTGGGATCGCCATCTCGTCGGAATCGGTGGCCGACGCGCACCGCAAGGCCCACGAATGCGATCCGCTGAGCGCCTTCGGCGGCGTCATCGCGGCCAACACCGAAGTCAGCGTCGAGATGGCCGAGTATGTGAGCACCATCTTCACCGAGGTCATCATCGCGCCCGCGTACGCGCCGGAGGCTTTGGCAGCCTTGACGCGCAAGAAGAACATCCGGGTGCTGGTGGCATCCGAACCGCTGACCGGCGGCACCGAGCTGCGGCCGATCAGCGGTGGGCTGCTGGTGCAGCAACGTGACGAGCTCGACGCGCACGGTGACAACCCGGCGAATTGGACTCTGGCGACGGGATCACCCGCCGATCCCGCCACGCTGACCGACCTGGTCTTCGCGTGGCGGGCGTGCCGGGCGGTCAAGTCGAACGCCATCGTGATCGCCGGCGGCGGCGCGACCATCGGCGTCGGCATGGGACAGGTGAACCGGGTGGACGCCGCCCGGCTGGCCGTCGAGCGCGGCGGCGATCGAGTCAGAGCTGTCGGCGGCGCCGTGGCCGCATCGGACGCGTTCTTTCCGTTCCCCGACGGACTCGAGACGCTGACCGCCGCCGGGGTGAAAGCGATCGTGCACCCCGGTGGGTCGGTGCGTGACGACGAGGTGACCGCGGCGGCGGCCAGCGCCGGCGTCACGTTGTACCTCACCGGGGCCCGCCACTTCGCTCACTGAACGCTCAGCGCGTGGGGCCATTACCCACCGCGTAGCGTGGAGTGGTGCCATCACCCAGCAATCTGCCCCGCACCGTCGGCGAACTGCGTGCCGCCGGCCATCGTGAACGGGGAGTCAAACAGGAAATCCGCGAAAACCTGCTGACCGCGTTGGCGGAGGGCGATGAGGTCTGGCCGGGAATCCTGGGTTTTGAGGACACCGTCCTACCCCAACTGGAGCGGGCGCTCATCGCCGGGCACGACTTCGTCCTGCTCGGCGAACGTGGTCAGGGCAAGACCCGGCTCCTGCGCGCGCTGACCGGGCTGCTTGACGAGTGGACGCCGGTGATCGCGGGGGCGGAACTGGGCGAGCATCCCTATTCGCCGATCACGCCGGAGTCGATCCGCAAGGCCGCCACCCTGGGCGACGACCTGCCGATCGAGTGGAAGCACCGCAGCGAGCGCTACACCGAGAAGCTGGCAACCCCCGACACCAGCGTCGCGGACCTCGTCGGTGACATCGACCCGATCAAGGTTGCGGAGGGCCGCAGCCTCGGGGACCCGGAAACCATCGCCTACGGCCTGATCCCCCGCGCACACCGCGGCGTCGTCGCGGTCAACGAGCTTCCCGACCTCGCCGAGCGCATCCAGGTGTCGATGCTCAACGTGATGGAGGAGCGCGACATTCAGGTCCGTGGCTACACGCTGCGCCTGCCGCTGGACGTATTGGTGGTCGCCAGCGCCAACCCCGAGGACTACACCAACCGCGGCCGCATCATCACCCCGCTCAAAGACCGGTTCGGTGCGGAGATCCGCACCCACTACCCGCTGGAACTCGAGGCGGAGGTGGGCGTGATCGTGCAGGAGGCGCACCTGTCCGCGCAGGTGCCCGACTACCTGATGCAGGTGATCGCCCGGTTCGCCCGGTACCTGCGGGAGTCCAACTCCGTCGACCAACGCTCCGGGGTGTCGGCGCGGTTCGCGATCGCCGCGGCCGAAACTGTCGCGGCCGCCGCCCGGCACCGCGGCGCGATGCTGGGGGAGACCGATCCGGTGGCCCGGGTGGTCGACCTGGGCACGGTGATCGACGTCCTGCGCGGCAAGCTGGAATTCGAGTCCGGCGAGGAAGGCCGCGAGCAGGCCGTGCTCGAACACCTGCTGCGCCGCGCGACGGCCGACACCGCATCGCGGGTGCTCGGCGGCATCGACGTCGGATCTTTGGTGTCGGCGGTCGAGGGCGGCTCGGCGGTCACGACGGGTGAGCGGGTGTCGGCCAAGGACGTGCTGGCCGCGGTTCCGGCCCTGCCGGTGGTGGAGAAGATCGCCGCCAAGGTCAACGCCCAGTCGGAGGGAGAGCGCGCCGCGGCGCTCGAACTCGCGCTGGAGGCCTTGTACCTGGCCAAGCGGATCGACAAGGTATCCGGGGAGGGCCAAACCGTCTATGGCTAGAGGCCACTCGTCGCGATACTCGGCGTACACCGGCGGGCCGGACCCGCTGGCCCCGCCGGTGGATCTGCGCGAGGCCCTCGAGCAGATCGGGCAGGACGTAATGGCCGGCACGTCGCCGCGACGCGCGCTGTCCGAGTTGCTGCGCCGCGGCACCAAGGACATGCCCGGCGCCGACCGGTTGGCGGCCGAGGCGAACCGGCGCCGACGGGAACTGTTGCGCCGCAACAATTTAGACGGCACTCTGCAGGAGATCAAGAAGCTGCTCGACGAGGCCGTGCTCGCCGAACGCAAAGAACTGGCCCGCGCACTCGACGACGACGCCCGATTCGGCGAACTGCAGCTCGACGCCCTACCGGCGTCGCCGGCCAAGGCCGTTCAGGAGCTCTCCGACTACAACTGGCGCAGCAACGAGGCCCGCGAGAAGTACGACCAGATCAAGGATCTCCTCGGCCGCGAGATGCTGGATCAGCGGTTCGCCGGCATGAAGGAGGCGCTCCAGGGCGCCACCGACGAGGACCGCCAGCGCGTCAACGAAATGCTGAACGACCTCAACGAGCTGCTGGACAAGCATGCCCGCGGTGAGGACAGCCAGCAGGACTTTGAAGAATTCATGGACAAGCACGGCGAGTTCTTCCCGGAGAACCCGCGCAATGTCGACGAGCTGTTGGACTCCCTGGCCAAGCGCGCCGCCGCCGCGCAACGCTTCCGCAACAGCCTGAGCCCGGACCAGCGTGCTGAGTTGGATGCCTTGGCGCAGCAGGCATTCGGGTCACCCTCGCTGATGCAGGCGCTGAACCGGCTGGACGCGCATCTGCAGGCCGCCCGGCCGGGGGAGGACTGGACCGGGTCCGAACAGTTCTCCGGCGACAACCCCTTCGGGATGGGCGAGGGCACCCAGGCGCTGGCCGACATCGCCGAGCTCGAGCAGCTGGCCGAGCAGCTCTCGCAAAGCTATCCGGGCGCCACGATGGACGACGTCGATCTCGACGCGCTGGCACGCCAACTCGGCGACCAGGCCGCCGTCGACGCCCGCACGCTCGCCGAATTGGAGCGCGCACTAGTCAATCAGGGATTCCTGGACAGGGGTTCCGACGGACAGTGGCGCCTCTCGCCGAAGGCGATGCGCAGGCTCGGCGAGACGGCGCTACGCGATGTGGCGCAACAGCTTTCCGGCCGGCGCGGGGAGCGCGACCATCGGCGCGCGGGAGCGGCCGGCGAACTCACCGGCGCCACCCGGCCGTGGCAGTTCGGCGACACCGAGCCGTGGAACATTTCCCGTACGCTGACCAATGCCGTACTGCGGCAGGCGGGAACGGCCACGCCGGACGGCGCCGTCGGACAGCTGAAGATCACCGTCGACGACGTCGAGGTCTCCGAGACCGAGACGCGCACGCAGGCGGCGGTGGCGCTGCTGGTCGACACCTCGTTCTCCATGGTGATGGAGAACCGTTGGCTGCCGATGAAGCAGACGGCGCTGGCCCTCAACCATCTCGTGTGCACCCGGTTTCGCTCGGATGCCTTGCAAATCATCGCGTTTGGCCGCTACGCCCGGACGGTGACCGCGGCCGAGCTCACCGGTCTCGAGGGCGTCTATGAGCAGGGCACCAACCTGCATCACGCCCTGGCGCTGGCCGGCCGTCACCTACGGCGGCATCCCAACGCGCAGCCCGTCGTGCTGGTGGTGACCGATGGTGAGCCCACCGCACACCTGGAGGACTTCGACGGCGACGGCTCGACCGTCTTCTTCGACTACCCCCCGCACCCGCGGACCATCGCCCACACCGTGCGCGGGTTCGACGAAATGGCCCGCCTCGGCGCGCAGATCACCATCTTCCGGCTGGGCAGCGACCCCGGGCTGGCCCGGTTCATCGACCAGGTCGCCCGGCGCGTCGAGGGGCGTGTCGTGGTGCCCGATCTCGACGGCCTGGGCGCGGCCGTGGTGGGCGATTACCTCCGGTCCCGCCGCCGCTAGCCCCCAACGGATAGCTGCTCACTCGACCGGGTACTCGGAGCGAGAAGGAGGAGATGCATGAGCAAGGTTCCAACGATCGAACTCAATGATGGTGTCCGCATTCCGCAGCTGGGCTTCGGCGTGTTTCAGATCAAGCCCGACGAGACCGCTGCGGCGGTCAAGACGGCGCTCGACATCGGCTACCGGCACATCGACACCGCCGAGATGTACGGCAACGAAAAGGAAGTCGGGCAAGGTATCCGCGACGCCGGTCTCGACCGCGGCGACGTGTTCGTCACCAGCAAGCTCAACAATGGCTTTCACAAACCCGACGACGCGCGCCGCGCCTTCGACCGAACGCTGAAGGCGCTGGACTCCGACTACGTCGACCTGTTCCTCATCCACTGGCCGCTGCCCACCCTCTACGACGGCGACTTCGTCTCGACCTGGAAGGTGTTCGAAGAGTTCGCCCGCGACGGGCGCGCCCGCAGCATCGGCGTCTCGAATTTCCAAGTCGCACACCTGGAGCGGCTCGCCACCGAAACCGACACCGTGCCGTCGGTCAACCAGATCGAGCTTCACCCGTACTTCGGGAACAAAGAGGTCCGCGCGTATGGGCGCGAGCATGGCATCGCCACCGAGGCGTGGGCACCGATCGCGCAGGGCAAGGTGCTCGACGATCCGGTGATCAACCGCATCGCCCGGGCGCGGGGCAAATCGGCGGCGCAGGTGGTGCTGCGCTGGCACATTCAGCGCGGCGACATCGTCTTCCCCAAGTCGGTGACCCCGGAACGGGTCAAAGAGAACTTCCAGCTCTTCGACTTCGAGTTGGATGATTCCGACATGGACGCGATCTCAGCCCTGGACAAGGGTGAAGCGGGTAGGACCGGGCCCAACCCCGATAAGTTCGACTACGTGCCCGGCTGACGCTAGCCGCGAGGCCTGCGGGCCTTGCGAATGATGCCGACGGCACCCCACAGGGAGAAGCCGCGGATGTTCACCTTCGGTGCGCCGGGGGTGCCCTGGCCGAGGACGCTGCGGTCGAAGTTGCCCATGACGCCGCGGCCGTGAATCTCGACGTTGACTTCGGGCGGCAGCAAAATCTTTGTCGCCCCCATGATCGACATCGCATGGATGTCGACCTCGGTCGAGGTGAAGTCGGCGTAGCGCAGATCCACCACGCCGTTGCCCCACAACGCGAAGGTGGTCAGCTTCTTGGGCACGTTCCACCGGCCCCGCCGCTCGAAGCCGCTCAACAGGGCCAGCAGCAGAGTGGACGGCGCCGGGTTGGGCTTGCCGCCCCGCCGCGGGTTGATCGGCGAACCGGGCAGATCGGCCCGGAGCTGGTCCAGCTCCTCGTACGTGGTCGCCGCATAGGCCCTGGTCAACCGGTCTTCGTAGTCCTTCATCTGCAGCCGCCCCTGCTCGGCCGCGTACGCCAGCAACTGTGCGAGCTGGATGCGATCAGTGTCGGCAGCGCGCGACGATTCGTCGCGCGTGTCCTTCGCATCGCGTTGCGCAGAGTTGCTCATCACCCACGAGCCTACGACGTCCGGCTATTGCCGCAAGAGGATTGGTCAAACTGCAACCTTGCCCCGCGCCGGCCGGTTCGACCGGCGGCGTTTGTTTGACACCTGGCTAACTCGTCCAGCTCGGGGCGCGCTTTTGCAGAAACGCCATCATGCCCTCGCGGGCTTCGTCGGAGACGAATAGCCGGGCCGATTCCTCGGCGAGCCGCTCGGCGTCGCGGTCGAACCCTTCCAGCACCGCCGCCGTGGTCAGCGCCTTGGACGCCGCCAGCCCCTGGGGCGAACCGCGGCCCACATCGGCGAGCAGCTTCGCCACCGCGGCGTCGACGTCCTCGGCCGCCATCGTGATCAGCCCGATGTCCGCTGCTATGCCGGCGTCGAATGTCTCGCCGGTCAGGTAGTAGCGCGCCGCCGCCCGCGGCGACAGTTTCGGCAGCAGCGTCAGCGAGATGATCGCCGGTGCGACGCCGATCCGGGCCTCGGTCAGGGCGAAGGTGCTGCGGGGGCCCGCGACGGCGATGTCGCAGGCACCGACCAAGCCGAACCCGCCCGCGCGCACGTGTCCGTCGATGGCGGCGATCACCGGCAGCGGCGAGGAGACGATGGCCCGCAGCAGCGTGCTCATCTCCCGGGCGCGCGCCACCGCCATGTCGAAGGGGTCGCCCCCGGCGGCCTCGCTCAAATCGGCACCGGCGCAGAATGTGCCGCCGGTGTGACCGAGCACCACCGCTCGCACCGCCGGATCCGCCTGCGCCTCGCGCAGGCCGTGGTGCAGTTGGGTGACCAGCGCGGTCGAGAGCGCGTTGCGGTTGTGGGGCGAGTTCAGCGTCAGCCGCGCGAACGCGCCGCCGGTATCGGCGGGCCCTGCGTATTCGACCAGCGTTTCCATCAGTAGCTTCGGGGCAGGCCCAGCGACGTCTGCGCCACGAAGTTGAGCACCATTTCGCGGCTCACCGGGGCGATCCGCCCGAGCCGGGCCGAGGCGAGCATGGCGGCGACACCGTACTCCTTGGTCAACCCGTTGCCGCCCATCGACTGCACCGCCTGGTCGACCGAACGGGTAGCCGCCTCGGCCGCAGCGTATTTGGCCATGTTGGCGGCCTCGGCCGCGCCCGCGTCATCGCCGCTGTCGTAGAGGGCGGCGGCCTTCTGCATCATCAACTTGGCCAGCTGCACCTCGATGTGGCACTGGGCCAACGGGTGTGAAAGCCCTTGGTGCGCACCGATCGGCGTGCCCCAAACCTGGCGGGTCTTGACGTAGTCGGCGGCCCTGTCGAGGACGAACCGTCCCATTCCGACCGAGCTGGCGGCGCCCATGATTCGCTCGGGGTTCAGGCCGGCGAAGAGCTGCGCGATCGCCGCGTCCTCGGAACCGACCAGCGCGTCGGCCGGCAGCCGGACGTCGTCGAGGAAGACCTGGAACTGCCGCTCGGGGCTGATCAGCTCCATTTCGATTGGCGTATACGAGAATCCGGGGGCATCGGTGGGCACTACAAACAGCGCCGGCCGCAGCTTGCCGGTCTTGGCCTCCTCGGTGCGGCCGACCACCAGGACCGCCTGCGCCTGGTCGATACCGGAGATGTACACCTTCTGGCCCTTGAGGATCCAGTCGCCGCCATCGCGCCGGGCGGTGGTGGTGATCTTGTGCGAATTGGAGCCGGCGTCCGGCTCGGTGATCGCGAAGGCCATGGTCAGGGTTCCGTCGGCGATGCCGGGAATCCAGCGCTTCTTCTGTTCTTCGGTGCCGAACTTGCTGATGATGGTGCCGTTGATCGCCGGCGACACGACCATCAGCAGCAACGCGCTGCCCGCCGCCGCCATTTCCTCCATCACCAGTGACAGCTCGTACATGCCGGCGCCGCCACCGCCGTATTCCTCGGGCAGGTTCACCCCGAGGAAGCCGAGCTTGCCCGCCTCCGACCACAATTCGTCGGTGTGCTCGTGCGCGCGCGCCTTCTTGAGGTAGTACTCGCTGCCGTAGTTGGCGGCCCATGCGGCGACCGACTTACGCAGGGCCTGCCGCTCCTCGCTCTCGATGAAGCTGGTGTCGGTCATTTACGAATCTCCTTCTGCTTGGGGCGCTTCCACCCTTGCCAGGACGGCGCCCACCTCGACTTGCTGACCGGTATCGACGTTGAGCTCGGCGAGCACTCCGTCGGAGGGTGCGGTGATGGTGTGTTCCATCTTCATCGCCTCCAGCCAGATCAGTGGCTGCCCGGCGGTGACGGTGTCGCCGACCGCTGCGGCGAGGCGGATGACGTTGCCGGGCATGGGCGCTACCAGGGAACCCTTTTCGACGGTCGAACCCGGCTCCGGGAACCGCGGCAGCGCGACCAGGTGAACGGGGCCGCGCGCCGAGTCGACGTAAACGTCGTCACCGTATCGCGCGACCGCGAAGGTGTGCGCCACCCCGTCGTCCGCGAGGGTGACCCGATCCGCCGCGGCGGAAACCAGCTGCACCGCCGCGTCATTCGGCAGTGTCAATCCGGTTCTGGTGAACCGGTATTCGACGTTTTGCTCGGTGTCACTGTCGTCGCGATAGGTCTTGACCTGATAGCCGGACGTCAGGTTTCGCCAGCCGCTGGGGACGGCTCCGAGGACGCCCGCCGCCGCGCGATTATGGGCGGCCTCGGCCAGCGCGGCGGCGATCGCGGACAGCCGGACGACCGCGGCGTCGGCCAGCGGCGCCGACAACTTGTCCAGGCCGTGCGTGTCGAAAAACGCTGTGTCGGTGGCACCCTCGAGGAATGCGGGGTGCCGCAGCACGTTGACCAGCAGCTCACGGTTGGTGCGCACGCCATGCAGGCCGGCGCGGGCCAGCGCGTCGGCGAGCACCAGCGCCGCCTGCCGGCGGGTCGGGGCGTAGGAGATGACCTTGGCCAGCATCGGGTCGTAGTGGATCGACACCGTGAAACCGTCGAGGATGCCCGAATCGAGGCGGATTCCGGGCCGGTGGCCGAGTGAGGCGAACTCGGTCCGAACCGCCGGTACGTCGATCCTGTGCATCACGCCGGCCTGGGGTTGCCAGCCGCGTGCCGGGTCCTCGGCGTAGAGCCGGGCCTCGATCGAATGCCCCTGGGCGGCGGGGGGTTCGGCATCGAGCCGGCCGCCCTCGGCGATCATGAGCTGCAGTTCGACGAGGTCGAGCCCGGTGGTCTCCTCGGTCACCGGATGCTCGACCTGCAGCCTGGTGTTCATCTCCAGGAAGTAGAACTCTCCGTCGTCGTCGGCGAGGAACTCCACCGTCCCGGCGCCGGTGTAACCGATCGCGCTCGCCGCCAGCCGCGCCGCTTCGAACAGCTTGGCCCGCATGCCCGGGGTGCGCTCCACCAGCGGCGAGGGGGCCTCCTCGATGACCTTCTGATGCCGGCGCTGAATCGAGCATTCCCGTTCCCCGACGGCCCAGACGGTGCCGTGGGTGTCGGCCATGACCTGAACCTCGATGTGATGCCCGGTCGGCAGGTAGCGCTCGCAGAAGACGGTCGGGTCACCGAACGCCGACTGCGCCTCGCGCCGGGCCGCCTCGACTTCGCCAGCGAGAGAGGGCAATTCGCGGACCACCCGCATCCCGCGGCCGCCGCCGCCCGCGGAGGCCTTGACCAGGACGGGCAGCTGCGCCTCGGTGACCGCGTCGGGGTCGAGTTCGTCGAGCACCGGAACCCCGGCGGCGGCCATCAGTTTCTTGGCCTCGATCTTGGAACCCATCGCCCGAACCCCGTCCACCGGCGGCCCGACCCACGTCAGGCCAGCACCCTGCACGGCGGCGGCGAAATCGGCGTTCTCGGAGAGGAACCCGTAGCCGGGATGCACCGCGTCGGCACCCGCCGCGCGGGCCGCGGCGATGATCGCCTCGGCGTTCAGATAGTCGTTGGTCTTGAGCAACCGCACCTGCGCGTCGGCCTCGGCCACGTGCGGCGAGGCGGCGTCGGGGTCGGTGTAGACGGCGACCGTGCCCAGGCCCAGTCGCCGGCAGGTGGCGAACACCCGCCGGGCGATCTCGCCTCGGTTGGCGACCAGCACTCGAGTGACCATGGGACTCACATCCGGAAGACGCCGAAGTTCGACGTCCCCTCGATCGGGCCATTGGCAATGGCGGACAAACACATTCCCAGCACCGTGCGGGTGTCGCGCGGGTCGATCACGCCGTCGTCGTAAAGCATTCCGGACAACACCAGCGGCAGTGACTCGGCCTCGATCTGCCCTTCGACCGCCGCGCGCATCGCGGCGTCTGCTTCCTCGTCGACCTGCTGGCCGCGGGCCTCGGCGGCGGCGCGGGCCACGATGGACAAGACGCCCGCAAGCTGCGCGCCACCCATCACCGCCGATTTGGCGCTGGGCCACGCGAACAGGAACCGCGGGTCATACGCCCGGCCGCACATGCCGTAATGGCCGGCACCATAGGAGGCGCCGATCAACAGCGAGATGTGCGGGACTCTCGAGTTGGAGACGGCGTTGATCATCATCGATCCGTGCTTGATCATCCCGCCTTCTTCGTAGTCCTTGCCCACCATGTAGCCGGTGGTGTTGTGCAGGAACAACAAAGGAGTGTTCGAGCGGTTGGCCAGCTGAATGAACTGGGTGGCCTTTTGCGACTCCTCGCTGAACAGGACCCCGCGCGCGTTGGCCAGGATGCCCAACGGGTAGCCGTGCAGCCGCGCCCATCCCGTCACCAGCGACGAGCCGTACATGGCCTTGAATTCATCGAATTCCGAGCCATCCACGATGCGGGCGATCACCTCGCGCGGGTCGAACGGGACGCGCAGGTCCGCGGGCACGATGCCGATGAGCTCCTCGGCGTCGAACAGCGGCGCGGTCACAGGCCCCGGTGCCGGACCCTGCTTGACCCAGTTCAGCCGGGCCACGATGCGGCGGCCGATGCGGATCGCGTCGAGCTCGTCGGCGGCGAAGTAGTCAGCCAAACCCGAGATGCGGGCGTGCATTTCGGCACCGCCCAGCGACTCGTCGTCGGATTCTTCGCCGGTGGCCATCTTCACCAGCGGGGGACCGGCGAGGAACACCTTCGAACGTTCCTTGATCATCACGACGTGATCGGACATGCCCGGAATGTAGGCGCCACCGGCGGTGGAGTTGCCGAAAACCAGGGCGATGGTAGGGATCCCGGCCGCCGACAGACGGGTCAGGTCCCGGAACATCTGCCCGCCGGGAATGAAGATTTCTTTCTGGGTGGGCAGGTCCGCCCCGCCGGATTCCACCAGCGAAATGACGGGCAGCCGGTTCTCGAATGCGATCTGGTTGGCCCGCAGTATCTTTTTCAGGGTCCACGGGTTGCTGGTGCCGCCCTTGACCGTCGGGTCGTTGGCGACGATCAGGCATTCCACACCGGACACCACGCCGATCCCGGTGACCGTGCTGGCGCCGACTGTGAACGCGCTGCCCCACGCGGCTAGCGGACTGAGCTCCAGGAACGGGGAGTCGGGGTCGACGAGCAGCTCGATGCGTTCCCGCGCGGTCAGCTTGCCGCGGGCGTGGTGGCGCTCGACGTACTTGGGGCCGCCGCCCGCAAGCGCTTTGGCGAGTTCGGCGTCGATCTCCTCGAGCCTGGAGGTTGCCGTCGACGACGCGTCGGCGTAGGCGGGGGACTTGGGATCGAGCGTGGACTGCAGTGTCGTCATGACTGGAATCCCAGCGTCTTGGCTGCAAGTGCGGTCAGGATTTCGGTCGTCCCGCCGCCGATGCCCAGGATCCGCATGTCCCGGTACTGGCGTTCGACTTCGGATTCGGCCATGTAGCCCATGCCGCCGAACAGCTGGACGGCCTGGTTGGCCACCCATTCGCCGGCCTCGACGGCGGTGTTCTTGGCAAAACACACCTCGGCGATCAGGTTGGTCTCGCCGGCCAGCTGACGCTCGACCACGTGGTGAGAGTAGACCCGGGCGACGTCGATGCGCCGGGCCATCTCGGCCAGCGTGTTCTGCACCGATTGCCGCGAGATCAGTGGGCGGCCGAAGGTCTCCCGGTCGCGGCACCACTGCAGCGTCAGGTCCAGGCACCGCTGTGCGCTCGAATAGGCCTGTGCGGCAAGGCCGATGCGCTCGGCGACGAACGCCTGCGCGATCTGCAGAAATCCGCTGTTCTCGACGCCGACCAGGTTGGCCGCCGGCACCCGCGCGTCGACGAAGGACAGCTCGGCGGTGTCCGAGGACCGCCACCCCATCTTGGCCAGCTTGCGGCTCACCTCGAAACCCGGTGTGCCCTTCTCGATCACAAGCAACGAAACACCGGCCGCGCCGGCGCCGCCGGTGCGCACCGCGGTGACGACATAGTCGGCGCGGACGCCCGAGGTGATGTAGGTCTTGGCCCCGTTGACGACATAATGGTCCCCGTCGAGCACCGCCGAGGTTCGTAGGTGCCCGACGTCCGAGCCGCCGCCGGGCTCGGTGATGGCGAGCGCGCCGATCTTGTCGCCCGCCAACGTCGGCCGCACGAACTCCTCGATCAGCCGCTGATCGCCGGAGGCGATCATGTGCGGCACCGCGATGCCGCAGGTGAACAACGAGGCGAAGACTCCACCCGGAGCGCCGGCCTGATGCACCTCTTCGCAGATGATCACCGCGTCCGCGCCGTCACCACCGCCGCCGCCGACCGCCTCGGGGAAGCCCGCGCCCAGCAGGCCGGCCGCCCCGGCGCGCCGGTGCAAGTCGCGCGGCAACTCGCCGATACGCTCCCACTCGTCGGCGTGCGGCAGGATCTCGCGTTCGGTGAAGGAGCGCACCGTCTTTCGCAACTGTTCGCGCTCCGGCGTCGTCCACAGATTCATAGCAGCCTTTCGGGAATGTCGACATGCCGGCCGCGCAGCCATTCACCCAGCCCCTTGGCCTGCGGATCGAAACGGGCCTGATACGCAACGCCCTGGCCCAGAATGCCGTCGATGACGAAGTTGACCGCGCGCAGGTTCGGCAACACGTGGCGGGTGACCTCGAACTCCGCCGCTTCGGGCAGCAGCTCCTTGAGCAGCTCGACGGTCAGCGTGTTGGCCAGCCAGCGCCACTGGTCGTCGGTGCGGACCCAGACCCCGACGTTGGCCGAGCCGCCCTTGTCGCCGCTGCGGGCCCCGGCGATGCGGCCCAGCGGCGCCCTGCGCACCGGCCCGGCGGCAAGCGGCTCGGGCAACGCCGGGGCATCGGCGGGTGCCAACTCCAAAGTCTCGGTGGCGCAGGGGATGTCGGTGCGGGTGCCGTCGGCGTGCACCGCGACGTGCGGCACCTCGTTGGCGTCGACGTAGCCGGCGGTGAACACGCCGTAGACCTGGCCGTCGCCGGGTGGGGCGGTCACGTGAAAACCGGGATAGCTGGCGAGCGCCAATTCGACGGCGGCCGAGGAGAACTGGCGCCCGACGTTCGCGGGATCGGGGTCGCGGACCACGCAGTGCAGGAGCGCGCTGGCGGCTTCCTCGGTGTCGGCGTCGGTGTGGTCGGTGCGGGCGAGCGACCACTGCAGCTCGGCGGGCTTGACGGTCAGCGCGGCCTCGAGCTGCCGGCGCACCAGGTCGGCCTTGGCCTCGATGTCCAGGCCGGTCAGCACGAAGGTCATGGAGTTGCGGAATCCGCCGATGCTGTTCAGCGACACCTTGTAGGTGGGCGGCGGCGGTTCGCCGAGCACGCCGCTGATGCGCACCCGGTCGGGGCCTTCGGCGGACAGCTCCACGGTGTCCATCCGGGCGGTGACGTCGGGGTTGGCGTAGCGCGCGCCGGTGATCTCGTAGAGCAGCTGCGCGGTGACGGTGTCGACGCTGACCAGCCCGCCGGTGCCGGGGTGCTTGGTGATCACCGACGAGCCGTCGGCGTGGACCTCGGCCAGCGGGAAGCCGGCGTGGGTCAGGTCGGGCACCTCCGTAAAGAAGGAGTAGTTGCCGCCGGTGGCCTGCACGCCGCACTCGATGACGTGGCCGGCGACCACGGCGCCGGCGAGCCGGTCGTAGTCGGTGCGGCCCCAGCCGAAGTGCGCGGCGGCGGCCCCGACGATCACCGAGGCGTCGGTCACCCGTCCGGTGACGACCACTTCGGCACCCTCACCCAGGCAGTCGACGATGCCCCAGGCGCCCAGGTAGGCGTTCGCGGTCAGGGGCGTGCCCAGCCCGAGGTCCGCGGCGCGCGCCAGCAGGTCGTCGCCTTCGACGTGGGCGACCCTCGCCGGGATGCCGAGGCGCTCGGCCAGGGCGCGTATCGCGTCCGCCAGCCCGGCCGGGTTGAGGCCGCCGGCGTTGGCGACGATGCGGACGCCCCGGTCACGGGCCTCGCCCAGGCAGTCCTCGAGTTGGGTCAGGAACGTCTTGGCGTAGCCGCGCTCGGGATGCTTCATGCGGTCGCGGCCCAGGATCAGCATGGTCAGTTCGGCCAGGTAGTCGCCGGTGAGATAGTCCACGTCACCGCCGGTGAGCATCTCGCGCATCGCCGATAGCCGGTCGCCGTAGAACCCGGAGCAGTTCGCGATCCGGACAGCGTCGGGGCCAGGAGCAGAGGCCATGCAGTCCTCCAATCTGCGTTTCACCGGTGAGCGCAAACCAACCAACCAACCGGTAGGTTAGCGGGTCGCGCCGGTGTCACGTCAAGGACGCCCACTCGGCCCCGGCGGCGAGATTGCCGCCGTGGTCGCCGACACACCGAGATCACGGCCGTCACGGCAATCTCGGCGCCGGTGGGCGTCGTTTTGGTGAGCAGCAGGCCACCGACTATCCTGATAGCAATCGTCGCACGTTCGGCCCCATGGGCCACGCCGCGCGACAAGCCCCCGACACGAGGAGTTAGGCCCGACCATGGCCGTACCCAAGCGCAGGATGTCGCGCGCGAACACCCGAAGCCGTCGCGCGCAGTGGAAGGCCACCAAGACGGAGCTCGTCGGCGTGACGGTCGCAGGCCAGAAGCACAAGGTGCCCCGCCGGCTGCTCAAGGCCGCCCGTCTCGGTCTGATCGACCTGGACCGGCGTTAGTTAATCTCGGCAAACACCCGGCGCGCCTCTCAGCCCGCTCTCAGGCGTCGGGACGACACTAGGCCCGTGCGGATACTGGTCGTCGACGACGATCGCGCAGTGCGTGAGTCGCTGCGTCGGTCGCTTTCCTTCAATGGCTACTCGGTCGAGTTGGCCCATGACGGGCTGGAGGCGCTCGACATGATCGCCAGCGACCGCCCCGACGCGCTCGTGCTCGATGTGATGATGCCGCGGCTGGACGGCCTCGAGGTGTGCCGTCAGCTGCGCAGCACCGGCGACGACCTGCCGATCCTGGTGCTCACCGCCCGCGATTCGGTCTCCGAGCGGGTCGCCGGGTTGGACGCAGGCGCGGATGACTACCTGCCGAAGCCGTTCGCCCTGGAGGAGCTGTTGGCCCGGATGCGGGCGCTGCTGCGCCGCACCAAGCCGGATGACGATGACGCCGAATCGGTGGCCATGCAGTTCTCCGACCTGACGCTGGACCCGGTGACCCGGGAAGTGACTCGTGGGCAGCGCCAAATCAGCCTGACGCGTACCGAATTCGCCTTGCTCGAAATGTTGATCGCCAATCCGCGCCGCGTGCTCACCCGCAGCCGGATCCTCGAGGAGGTGTGGGGATTCGACTTCCCCACCTCCGGCAACGCGCTGGAGGTCTACGTCGGCTATCTCCGCCGCAAGACCGAGGCCGACGGCGAGCCACGACTGATCCACACGGTGCGCGGCGTGGGCTACGTCCTTCGGGAGACGCCGCCGTGACGACTCACCTGCAACGATGATCCGGTACCAACGACCCCAACGCGTACCGCTGCGTGCCACCAGCTCGTTGTCGCTGCGGTGGCGCGTCATGCTGCTGGCGATGTCGATGGTGGCGATGGTCGTGGTGCTGATGGCATTCGCCGTGTATGCGGTGATTTCGGCTGCGCTGTACAGCGATATCGACAACCAGCTGCAAAGCCGTGCGCAGCTGTTGATCGCGAGCGGTTCACTGGCCGCCGACCCCGGAAAGGCCATCGAAGGCACCGCCTATTCGGACGTCAACGCGATGCTGGTGAATCCGGGTCACTCGATCTACACGGCGCAGCAGCCGGGCCAGACGCTGCCGGTCGGCGCGCCGGAAAAGGCGGTGATCCGCGGTGATCTGTTCATGTCCCGCCGCACCGCCTCGGATCAGCGCGTCCTTGCCATCCACCTGCCCAACGGTTGTTCGCTGCTGATCTCCAAGAGCCTCAAACCCACCGAGGCGGTGATGACCAAGCTGCGCTGGGTGCTGTTGATCGTCGGCGGCGTCGGCGTCGCGGTCGCCGCGGTGGCGGGCGGCATGGTCACCAGGGCGGGGCTACGTCCGGTGGCCCGCCTCACCGAAGCGGCCGAACGGGTGGCGCGCACCGACGACCTGCGGCCCATTCCGGTGTTCGGTAGCGACGAATTAGCCAGGCTCACCGAGGCATTCAACTTGATGCTGCGGGCGCTGGCCGAGTCCCGCGAGCGGCAGGCGCGGCTGGTCACCGACGCCGGACACGAATTGCGCACCCCGCTGACGTCGCTGCGCACCAACGTCGAGCTGCTGATGGCATCGATGGAACCCGGGGCGCCGCGGCTGCCCGACCAGGAGATGGTCGAGCTCCGCGCCGACGTGCTGGCGCAGATCGAGGAATTGTCCACGCTGGTGGGCGATCTGGTGGACCTCACTCGGGACGATGCCGGTCAGGTGGTGCACGAACCGGTCGACATGTCCGAGGTGGTCGATCGCAGCCTGGAGCGAGTCAGGCGGCGCCGCAACGACATTCACTTCAACGTCGACATCACGCCCTGGCAGATGTACGGCGACGCCGCGGGGCTGTCACGCGCGGTGCTCAACCTCTTGGACAACGCGGCCAAGTGGAGCCCCCCGGGCGGGCGTGTCGGCATCACCATGCGACAACTCGACGCGTCGCACGCAGAGTTGGTGGTGTCCGACCACGGGCCCGGCATTCCGCCGCACGAACGCCGGCTGGTGTTCGAGCGGTTCTACCGTTCAACGACCGCACGCGCCATGCCCGGCTCGGGGCTTGGTCTGGCGATCGTTAAAAAGGTCGTGCTGAATCACGGTGGATTGCTTCGTGTCGAGGACACCGTGCCCGGCGGACAGCCGCCGGGAACCTCGTTTTATGTGCTGCTGCCCGGTCGGCGGATGCCCCCGTCGCGGTATCCGACACCTGCCGCGGGTAATTCCGAGGAAGAGTCCGGCACCGACGCCACGGTCCCCGCGGCCGGCGCCCAGTCGAACTCTCGGGAACCCGCGAACGTTATCTCAGTGGACTCTCAGTCCGCGCGGGCAAGGTAGGTCTGCAGCTACTGTTGAAGAACCCAGTCGAGCCGACGAGCCGATACTGAGATAGAGGAAGTGCGACCTAGCGACATGACGAATGACCCGAGGTATTCGCCACCGCCGCAGCAGCCGGGATATCGTCCCGCGCCGAATCAGCCTGCGCCCACCCCGACCCACCCGGGGACCTCTGCTTACGGCCAGGGGCATCAGCAGCCGTATAGCCAGCCATTCGATTGGCGGCATCAATCGCAGACCCACCAATTCCGGCAGCCCTACGACCCGTACAACGGCACCGGTCCGGGCCGGACGCCGGGGGGAACCGGGGCAGGCCCCCTGCCCGGGGCCACCGGGACCGGACCGATTCCCGGCATGCTGCCGCCGATGCTGCCGCCGGGCCCCCAAAAGCGGTCCCGCGCAGGACTGTTGACCGTAGGCGCATTGGCCATCGCGGTGGTGTCGGCGGGCATCGGCGGGGCCGCGGCGACGGCTGTCGAGTTGGGCACGCACACCACCAGCGGCAATGGGCGCAGCGTCATCGGCGCGCCCACCGTCCCGGCGGCGAACATGCCGCCGGGCAGCGTCGAACAGGTCGCCTCCAAGGTGGTGCCCAGCGTCGTCATGCTGGAGACGGATCTGGGCCGCCAGTCCGAAGAGGGCTCCGGCATCATCCTTTCCGCCGACGGGCTGATCCTGACCAACAACCACGTGGTCGCGGCGGCCGCGGGGCCGCCGAAGGGCCCCGCGGCTCCCCCCGGCGGTCCGCCCGGAGGCCCCGGTGGCGGACCCGGTGGTCCGACCCCCAAGACCACGGTGACCTTCGCCGACGGCCGCACCGCACCCTTCACGGTCCTGGGCGCCGATCCCACCAGCGACATTGCCGTGATCCGCGTGCAGGGCGTCTCCGGCCTCACCCCGATCTCCCTGGGCTCCTCATCGGACCTCCGCGTCGGCCAACCGGTGGTGGCCATCGGGTCGCCGCTGGGTCTGTCGGGCACGGTGACCACCGGGATCGTCAGTGCGCTGAATCGGCCGGTGTCCACCACGGGTGAGTCGGGCAACCAGAACACCGTGCTCGACGCGATCCAGACCGACGCCGCCATCAACCCGGGTAACTCCGGCGGCGCGCTGGTCAACATGAACGGCCAGCTGGTGGGCGTGAACTCGGCCATCGCCACCCTGGGTGCCGACTCGCCGGATGCCCAGAGCGGTTCGATCGGGCTCGGCTTCGCGATCCCGGTCGATCAGGCCAAGCGCATCGCCGACGAGCTGATCAGCAGCGGCAAGGCGTCCCACGCCTCGCTCGGCGTGCAGGTGACGAACGACAAGGGCTCCCCGGGCGCCAAGGTCGTCGACGTAGTGCCGGGGGGTGCGGCCTCGAGCGCCGGCGTGCCCAAGAATGTGGTCGTCACCAAGGTCGACGATCGTCCGATCAGCAGCGCTGACGCCCTGGTCGCGGCCGTGCGGTCCAAGGCGCCCGGCGACAAGATCTCGCTGACCTTCCAGGATCCCGCTGGTGGCAGCCGTACCGTGCCGGTGACCCTGGGGAAGGCGGATCAGTAATGCGAGTCGAAGAACCCTCGGCGGCGGGATTGTCGGAGCTCGGTTATACCGTGGCACCCATGGAAACGGGTGCCGAGTTGGTAGTCGGCCGGGCCCTGGTCGTGGTGGTCGACGATCGCACCGCCCACGGGGACGAGGACCACAGCGGGCCGCTGGTAACCGAACTGCTGACCGAGGCCGGATTCGTCGTCGACGGTGTGGTTGCGGTCGCGGCGGACGAGGTCGAGATTCGCAACGCGCTCAACACCGCGGTGATTGGCGGCGTGGACCTGGTGGTCTCCGTCGGCGGTACGGGTGTCACGCCGCGCGACGTCACCCCGGAGGCCACCCGCGAAATCCTGGACCGGGAAATCCTCGGCATTGCCGAAGCCGTTCGGGGCTCGGGGCTGTCCGCGGGGATCATCGACGCCGGACTGTCACGCGGCCTGGCCGGGGTGTCCGGAAGCACGTTGGTGGTGAACCTGGCCGGTTCCCGGTACGCGGTGCGCGACGGAATGGCGACGCTGAACCCGCTGGCCGCTCAAATCATCGGGCAGCTGTCGAGCCTGGAGATCTGACCGCTTAGGTCTGTGACTCGGCGTCGGCGCGCGGGCCGTGCTCGGGTGGGGGCGTTGTGGTCGTGCCGCCGTGCTTGCCCGACGAATCTCCGTTGGTCTGGGCGAGCAGGTCCCGGATTTCGGTGAGCAGAACGACCTGGGCGTCGTCCGCCTGCTCGACCTCACCGCGCTTACGCAGCGTGTTGTACGGCAGCACGACAAAGAAGTAAACGACCGCGGCGATGAGCACGAAGTTGATCGCGGCCGACAGCAAGATGTTCAGGTCGATGGTCTGGCCGCCGCCGATGCTGATCTTCAAGGCGCCGACGTTGGATTGCTGTTTGACGCCGATCCGGTTGATCAGCGGCGCGATGATGCTATCGGTGAACTTCGTGACCAGTGCGGTGAAGGCAGTACCGATGACCACCGCGACGGCCAGGTCGACGATGTTGCCCCGCGAGAGAAACTCCTTGAACCCTTTGAACATTGAGATGTCCTTCCTGGGATTGGACAGAGTTTGCTGTCGGGTGCGTGGCCGACGGCGGCGAGGCACTCAGTGCAGGGTGAGAGTCACCGCCTGACCCAGCGCCGAGCCCGCCACCGTGTTCGCCACGCGGGCCGGCAGCGCAACTAACACTACGCGGTCACCGTCCGCGCCCTGGACCTTTGGCTTGGCCGACACGAGCACCACGACGGCGTCGGTGGCCACCACCTTCGGAGCGGCCTGGGGAGTCTCCGGTGAGCCGGTTGTCGGTGCGGCCAGCACGTCGACGACGTCGCCGACGCGGACGAGGTCGATCAGGGCGCCGTCCGCCAGTCGCAGCGGCACGATGCGGGCGCCGGGCCCCGCCTTCGACGCGATCGCGGCTTCGGCCAGCCGGCTACCCAATAGCCGAACATCGGTGAGCACCTCGCCGCGCCTCGCCGGGCCGGCCAGCGTCGAACCGGCCACGGCGCTGACGTCGGCCAGTGACCCATCGGGAACGGTTGAGGCCAAACGTTTTTCGAGGCGAACGTCGGCGGGGGTCAGCGCGGCGCCCGGCCGCAGGTCGTGATCGGCCACCACCACCTCGGCATAGTCACCGGCCGGGTCGGAGCGCAACGCCGCCAGGGCGGCCAGCACGACGAGCCCGCCGGCGGCGACACGCCGCGCCAGCACGGTCTTGGTCCAATCCGGACGCAGCATCAAGAGGCGGCCGAACAGGCTTGGATTCAGCGATGATTCGCCCACGCCGCGAACGTAAGCGCAACGCGGTCACGGCGCATGCCGGCGGCAAATGCGTTTGTGGATAACCCGTTAGCTCGAGGCGGTGGCGGCGGACGCCGTGGAGGCGCTGCTCGACTTCTCGCCCGAGCCGGATTTCTCGCTCGATCCGGACTTGTCAGCGGATCCCGAGGTCGACCCGGAGTCGCTCGACGACGACCCGTTGGTAGAACTCGTGGACTTCTTGCCGGAGTCGCGGCTGTCGGTGCGGTAGAAGCCGCTGCCCTTGAACACCACGCCCACGGAGTTGAAGCGCTTACGCAGCCGCCCGGAGCAGCTCTTGCAGGTGGTCAGCGCATCGTCGGTGAAGGCCTGCACGATGTCGAAGCGATCGTCGCACTCGGTGCACTGATAGCTGTAAGTCGGCACAAAAACCTCCGGATGATTGCAAAGTCTGTTAGCACTCTAGCGTCTCAAGTGCTAGAACCGCCACGTGACGCCGCTCATTCCCGATCTGTTACCCCAGATTGAGTGGTATTAGTCCTACCCGCGGCGTGAGCGCATCGGTCATCGGTATGTCGTGCGGGTCGGTAGGCAACTCGTCCACCAACTCCGCGTCGCGGACGAGCGCGATCAGCCGGGCGTGGGGGTCGCGGCCGGGCAGGGAGCGGTCGTAGAAACCACGACCCCGGCCTAACCGCACCCCGGAGCGGTCGACGGCCAGCGACGGCACCAGGATCAGGGTCGCCTCCGCGATCGCCGATGCCGGCAGCCACGGCTCCGGAGGCTCCAGCAATCCCCACCGCGCCGATGTCAACGTGCCGGGCCGGTATTCGCCCCAGCGCAACGGCAGCGGCGCGTTGTCGGCGGTGGTGCGCGCAACCGGCAGCAGCACCCGCCCGGCCAGCCGCCGCAACACGTCCACCATGTCGATCGAGCCGGGCTCGGCGCCGACCGGCACGTATGCGCAGACCGTGCTGCCGCTGCTCACGAAGTTTTCCGCGGCCTCCAGTCGCTCGCACAACATGCGCGCCTCGTCGGCCCGAACGGCGTCGGCAACGCGGCGCCGGGCCGCCTGCAACTGTCCCCGCAACACGGCCTTGCCGGTGGTCGCCATGCCTCAACCATTGCAGCCGGGTGTTCGGCCGCGCCACATCGACTCGGCAAACCGTGTTCGGGTTATCGTGTGAACAATGTCAAGCCCAAAAGTGGTGGTCCCACACACGGCGATCGTGCCCGCTGCCGGTCTTGGTACCCGCTTCCTGCCCGCGACGAAAACGGTTCCCAAGGAGCTGCTGCCGGTCGTCGATACCCCGGGCATCGAGCTGGTCGCCGCCGAGGCGGCTGAGGCGGGCGCCGACCGCCTGGTGATCATCACCTCCGCGGGCAAGGACGGCGTCGTCGCGCACTTCGTCGAGGACCTGGTCCTCGAGGGCACGCTGGAGGCCCGCGGCAAGAAGGCGATGCTTGACAAGGTGCGTCGCGCGCCGCAGCTGATCAAGGTCGAGTCCGTGGTGCAGGCCGAGCCGCTGGGCCTGGGGCACGCCATCAGCTGCGTGGAGCCCGCGCTGACGTCCGACGACGACGCCGTGATGGTGCTGCTGCCCGACGACCTGGTGCTGCCGACCGGCGTGCTGGAGACGATGGCGAAGGTGCGGGCGGACCACGGCGGCACGGTGTTGTGCGCCATCGAGGTGACGCCCGAGGAGATCAGCGCCTACGGTGTTTTCGATGTCGAGCCAGTGCCCGGCGACGACAACCCCGACGTGCTGAAGGTCAACGGCATGGTCGAGAAGCCCAAGCGCGAGGACGCCCCGTCGATGTTGGCCGCGGCGGGCCGCTACGTGCTCGACCGCGCCGTCTTCGACGCGTTGCGCCGCGTCGACCGTGGGGTGGGCGGCGAAGTGCAGCTGACCGATGCGATCGCCCTGCTCATTTCGGAGGGCCACCCCGTGCATGTCGTCGTGCATCACGGATCCCGACACGACTTGGGAAATCCCGGCGGCTACCTCAAGGCTGCGGTTGACTTTGCATTGGATCGTGACGACTACGGCCCGGATTTGCGGCGATGGTTGGTGGCGCGGTTAGGCCTGGCCGAGAAGTAGCCGGCCGATGCGCCCGCCCCAAGACGGCGCCCGTCTAGGGCAGAGAGGCGCGCTGTGCGTTCTGTGGAGGAGCAGCAGGCCCGGATAACGGCCGCCGCGGTGGCTCCGCGGCCGATCCGGGTGGCCATCGCCGAGGCGCAGGGGCTGATGTGCGCCGAGGAAGTAGTCACCGAGCGCCCCATGCCCGGGTTCGATCAGGCCGCGATCGACGGTTACGCGGTGCGCAGCGTCGACGTGCTGGGCATCGGCGAAGTGGGCGCGGACAGTCTGGGTGAGCCGCCCGGCGATGCGGAGCTCGACGAAGACCGGCGCGAGGGCCTGGTCCTGCCCGTGATGGGAACCGTCGAGGCCGGTGCGCGCACGCCCAGCCGCCTGCAGCCCCGCCAGGCCGCCCGCGTGCACACCGGGGCCCCGCTACCCACGCTGGCCGACGCCGTCATCCCGTTGCGCTGGACCGATGGTGGCAGCTCGCGGGTGCGGATCCTGCGCGGGGCGCCATCCGGCGCGTACGTGCGCCGCACCGGGGACGATGTGCAGCCCGGTGACGTCGCGGTGCGCGCCGGCACGGTCATCGGCGCGGCCCAGGTCGGCCTGCTGGCGGCGGTCGGGCGCGAACGGGTGCTGGTGCATCCGCGGCCGCGGGTGACGGTGGTGGCCGTCGGCGGCGAACTGGTCGACATCTCGCGCACCCCCGGCAATGGCCAGGTGTACGACGTCAATTCCTACGCGTTGGCGGCGGCAGCCCGCGATGCCGGCGCGGAGGTCAACCGCATCGGCATCGTCAGCGGCGACCCCGGCGAATTCCGCGAAGTCATCGAGGGCCAGATCAACCGGGCCGAGGTGGTGGTGATCGCCGGTGGCGTCGGGGGCGCGGCGGCCGAGCCGGTGCGGTCGGTCCTCTCCGAGCTCGGGGAGATGGAAGTCGTCCGCGTCGCGATGCATCCCGGGTCCGTCCAGGGATTCGGGCAGCTGGGCCGCGACGGTGTCCCGACCTTCCTGCTGCCCGCCAACCCGGTCAGCGCCCTGGTGGTCTTCGAGGTGATGGTGCGGCCGCTGATCCGGCTCTCCCTGGGCAAGCGCCAGCCGATGCGCCGGATCGTGCAAGCCCGCACTTTGTCGCCGATCACGTCGGTTGCCGGGCGCAAGGGCTACCTGCGCGGCCAGCTGATGCGCGACCAGGAGACCGGTGAATATCTGGTGCAGGCGCTGGGCGGGGCCCCGGGGGCGTCCTCGCACCTGCTGGCCACCCTCGCCGAAGCGAACTGCCTCGTGGTGGTGCCCAGCGGCGCCGAACAAATCCGCACCGGCGAGATCGTCGACGTCGCCTTCTTGGCTCAGCGCGGTTAAGTGCAACGACTCCGCGCGCTCGTGAACCTGTTGCGTACTAACGCCCGTCATCCGGGTTGGCCGCTGGACGTCGGGCCGTTGCGCGTCCCGGCGGGGGTGGTCCGGTTGCGGGCGGTGCGGATGCGCGACGGCGCCCAGTGGAGCCGCATCCGGTTGACCGACCGCGCGCACCTCGAGCCGTGGGAGCCCAGCGCGGAGGGCGATTGGACGACCCGGCACACGGTCGCCGCGTGGCCGGCGCTGTGCTCCGGCCTGCGGGCCGAGGCCCGTGCGGGCCGCATGTTGCCCTACGTCATCGAGCTCAACGGGCAGTTCTGTGGCCAGCTGACCATCGGCAACGTCACCCACGGGGCGCTGCGGTCGGCGTGGATCGGCTACTGGGTGCCGCGGTCGGCGACCGGGGGCGGGGTGGCCACGGCGGCGCTGGCGCTGGGCCTGGACCATTGCTTCGGCCCGGTGATGCTGCACCGCGTGGAGGCCACGGTGCGGCCCGAAAACGCCGCCAGCCGGGCCGTATTGGCGAAAGTCGGGTTCCGCCAGGAGGGGCTGTTGCAGCGCTACCTCGAGGTGGACAAGGCGTGGCGGGACCATCTGCTGATGGCCATCACGGCCGAAGAGGTGTCCGGATCGGTGGCCTCGACCCTGGTCCGGGGCGGGCACGCCAGCTGGGCCTGACCGCCCCGAGTGGCGGGCCGCTATGTGGCTACCGCGACACGAGTGACTTGTGGTGCTTGTGAGAGGGAAATTACAGGTGTGTAATTGTCCTGGTCACTAAAGACCCGGCCGCGCTGGCCCCGGTGGGCCCGGCGGGGATCGGAACCGAAGAGAGCAGGTCGTCATGCCAAGCATTCCGCAGTCACTGTTGTGGATTTCGCTCGTAGTGCTCTGGCTGTTCGTCTTGGTGCCGATGTTGGTCAGCAAACGCGACGCCGTGCGGCGCACCAGCGACGTGGCCCTGGCGACCCGGGTCCTCAACGGTGGCGGGAACTCGCGCCTGATCAAACGCAGCGCTCCGGCCGCCGGTCACCGCAGCGACCCCGACTGGAAGCCGCCGGAAGAGTCGGCCGAAACCGAGCTCGACGAGGACCGCGACCTCGCCGAGGATGAGGACGAAGAGCACGGAGACGAACACGACACCGACGAGCTGCGCCAGTTGCGCCCGGTGGTGATGAAGGTCGCGGCTCCCGAGCTCACCGAGCCCGACTATCTCGACGTCGACGTCGTCGAGGACTCGCAGGCGCTCCCGGTGGGCGTGGCGGTCGAGGAGGAGGCCGAGGCCGGCGAGGACGACGAGGATTCCGACACCGACGTGGTCGCCCACAGCGGCGAGGAGGACGACGACGGCTACGAATACGTCGAGGACTCTTCGGGTCTGGAGCCGGAGGCCGAATCCGACGACGAGGAAATGCCGGCGCCGGCCCCCCGGAACGCCTCGCGCCGCCGCCGGTTCGACACCCAGACCGCGGCCGCGGTCAGCGCCCGCAAGTTCGCCTTCCGCAAGCGGGTGCTGATGGTGATGGCCGTCGTCCTGGTGGGCACGGCCACCGCCGCGTTCAAGATTTCGCCGAGCGCCTGGTGGGCGTGCGGCACCGCCACCGCCGTGACGCTGCTGTACCTGGCGTACCTGCGGCGCCAGACCCGGATCGAGGAGAAGGTGCGTCGCCGCCGCATCCAGCGGATGGCGCGGGCGCGGATGGGCGTGGAGAACGCCTACGACCGCGACTACGACGTGGTCCCGTCGCGGCTGCGGCGCCCGGGTGCGGTGGTCCTGGAAATCGACGACGAGGACCCGATCTTCGAGCACCTGGACTACGCGATGCCGATGCGGAACTTCGGTTGGCCCCGGGACCTGCCGCGCGCCGTCGGCGAGTAGTGCCGGCCGTTCGGCGGTTCGCGCCGCGACTGGTAGCCTGCTAGCGATCAGGGGCTATGGCGCAGTTGGTAGCGCGACTCGTTCGCATCGAGTAGGTCAGGGGTTCGAATCCCCTTAGCTCCACACAGAATTCGCGCAGGTCAAACCTGTTGTCGCTGTTAGCTATTCAGCGATCCTCGACCGCCTGGGGGAGCGCTGGGGGAGCAGGAGATTCACCCGAGACCGCCGCTTTCGACGCTTTCGCAGTGGCCGCGTCCAGGCTCGCACCAACGCTGTCGAGGTCGTCATCGAACAAGTCGGCGTAGGTGTCGAGTGTCATCGACGCCTTGGCATGCCCGAGCATCCGCTGCAGCGCTTTCACATGGGCGCCCGCCGACACCGCCAGCGATGCTGCCGTATGCCGCAGATCGTGCGGAGTGATCGACGGGAAATTCTCATCGGCTTTTTGGCATGCCAACACCGCTGGCGCGAACACCCGCGCCCGCCAGTTGCTATTGCGCAGCACCCCGTCGCGCAGATCGGTGAACACCAGATCAGTGCGGGACTTGCCCACCATGCACGCCGACAACTCATCAGCCAGCGCAGCCGGGAACGGCACCGACCGGCGCTCCCAGGTTTTCGGTGTCGACCAGACCAGGCCAGCCCCGGCAGCTTCGGTGACCGAACGGCTCACGTTCACCCGGCGCCGCAGCATGTCGAAATCGCACACCCGCAGCGCTGCCATCTCACCCCACCGTAACCCAGTGTAGGACAAGAACTTTACGACCTCGCCGTTACGATCCACCGCGTCGGCCAGCGCCGCCACCTCAGCGTGAGACAGATAGCCGCGATCAGCGTGCACACGCTTCGGCAGCTTCACCCCCCCCTCACACGGGTTACGGGCCAGCCGGTTGTCCTCGACGGCGGCGCCGAGTACCTGGCGCAACAGCCCGAACGCATTCTCAATACCGGGCACACCCAGGCCATCGGCTTTCATCTTCGCCACCCAGGCCCGCACCGCCGCCGTCCGCACGTCGGCCACCGCCACCTTGCCCCACTGCGGCTCAACACGACTGCCCCAGGCCGATTTACGGGTCGCCGCAGTTTTCGCGCTGATGTGGCTCTGTGCTTTCGACCAGGACTCGTACACCGCGCCGACCGTGACCTGACCGGCCTCCGGTGAGACGTACGTTCCGGCGGCCAACTTCGGGGTGACCTCGTTGTCCAGCCACGACCGCGCATCGCCTTGGCGGTCGAACGCTTTCGAATGCTGCTGACCGTCGCCGTCCACATCGCGTGCCCGCCAACGCAATCCACGGCCATGCTCAGCGCTGAGCACTTTCTCGGCCTTGCCTGCAGCATCCTTGACCGTCTTGTACCAGCGGTCCTCGACACCGGCCCGGTTTGATCGCGTCCAGTGCGTCGGTGGGGCATTTCTGCGGGTAGTCCATGTAACGCGTTACAGAGTTTCCAGAAAGAGTGGCCGACGATCAACGCCGATGCGGCGGTGGCGGAATATATAGCGGTCGTGAATGTTTCAGCTCCCAACGCGTTTCCGAGCATCCCGCGCAACCCCCAGGCCGAGGCCCAGGCCGACGCCGCCGCAGCCGCCTCGTGGACGACACACTGCGCCCGTGTTCATCGCGTATGGTCTTAGCGGCGTCGTCATGGCGGGTTAGCGCGAGGACAATCCCCCACCCGAGCCTTCCGGTCATCCGAGGTGGCGAACACCGTGACAAGGCAGGGCCGAGCCTCATCCCAGCAGCGGTCGACGGTTATCGGCTCAGTGACCATAGGCTCCTCGTGTTGGTGGCGAAGGACCCTACGTGATAGGTCGCTGTGACAGGAGGCTCACGGTATCCGCTCAAGGGGGTATCGATGAACAACAAATTGAACGCAGGCGTCGGTGCACTATTAGCGGGCGTAGCCATGGTTGCCGCCCCGGTGGCTCATTCCGATCCGGGATGGGTGGCCGTTGCGGCCTCCGATCGTGAAGATCACACCCACTGGAGCTGGGGTCCAGCAAGCCAGGGCGCCGCGGAAGGTCAGGCCTTAGCCAACTGCAGAAACACGGGCGGGCCAAACTGTCACGTCATTGCCTCCGGTACGCCGTGCTTGGCGTTGGTGGAGGACGCCGAAGACTATCACTGGGGAATCGCTGGCAACGCCGATGACGCCATGGCGAATGCAAAAGCACGGGCTGTGGGGGAGTTAACTATCGACGGCGTCCACTGCATCTGGGACATAGCGCGTGCCTGACAAAGGTTTCGGGTGTTGTGCCTGAGGCTTAAGGGATGTCGCGTTTTCAGTTGCTTTCGGATGCTCAGTGGGCGTTGATCGAGGATTTGTTGCCGGTGCGGACCGGCAGGCGGGGCAGGCCGTTTGGGGATGCCCGGCAGATGGTGGAGGCACCCGCTGAATGCGATGCTGGCCGATGATCACCGCCGTCCCGGCGTCCCTGGTGCCCGGCGTGCTGGCGGGCGGTGCCCTGCACCAGGTGATGCATGTTGCATCAGGTGACTTTGCTGATGGACATGCACGATGTGCAACGAAGCCGTATCAGAGCTGCTCAGATGCCTATTCGCTGGATCTGCAGGATCCGAGCTTATCGTTTGCTGGTTGCGACGGAAGGACGGGGAATTTCCGCCTTGCTTACGCCTAATCCGTGGTGCTGCAACAGGTTTCGGCTGTTACGGCTGCGCGGCAAACGTCGTCGGGCGAAGAGGGGGTCAACCCCCACTAGCTAGCCGAGCTAACAACCCAACGGTAGACTTACGCGGTATCGCCGCAGGTCAAGGCGGGTCTCAGGACGTGACTCTTTCGTTACAGTGCCCGTGCGCCCTCTGGGGGACGAACGGCCCTATCCGGTGGATCGCGGGGGGTGCAGCCTGGATTCGTTACCGGACTTTCCTGATTCAGCCCAGTGGAATTGCGGAACATGTCGGTTTTTCACAGCGAAAGGGGGAAAGGCCATGGCTGAGGCTGCGTTGTTCATAGGCTGGGGGAGCATGCTGGACGGGCGCGAGAAACGCGCCCTCGAACTCTTCAACAAGTCGATGCACTACTTGGGGAGTCTTCAGGAAGAACGCCGGATCGATCGCTTTGACGTAGCCGTTCTTCCATCAAACGACAGAGACCTGCGGGGCTTCATTCTGATTCGGGGCACGGCGGAGCAGATCGACGCGGTTGGCGATGACGAGGAGTTTCAGCGACTGTTCAACGATGTGCAGGTCGTCGTAGATCGGGTCACGTTCCTCAACGCCTTCGTCGATAAGGCACTCGCTCTGACGATGCACCCAATACAGGATGTGGGTCGGATCGGAGAACTGGGCTGAGCCGACGCCACCTGAGTGGCCGTGAAGCAAGTCGCTGACCTGCGGTAATATATCACCAACCTCACCAGCAACCGTTTGCTGCACTTCGGGCGAAGAGAGGTAGCTGCACGGAAATCACCGGGAAAACCCTGCGATTATCGCCTAAGCCCCTGTGCCAGAACATGTTTCGGCTGCTCTCCGCTCAGATGTAACAAATGTGACACCTGCCCGTTTGCTGGCCACGCCGGAAGCACGCGGGGTTTCCACCTTTGCTTACGCCTACTCCTCTGTGCTACAACAGGTTTCGGCCCTCACGGCTGCGCGAATACGGCTGCTCGGCAACGGACTTCACCAGGAAAACCGGGTGAGGATGGAAGTGTCCACGGCCTGCTCGATCGCCGTGGACACTCTGGGCGGCGCAACCACCCGCGGTTGCCGCCGTTCGTCGCTCAGGGTCGATCTGAGCGGCCACCACAGCGCCAAGCAATTGGCGCGCCGACACACCGGCCAGCCGCCTAGCCCACCGTCGTCGGCATGGGGGTTTACGGTTGCCTGTCTGATCCACCTAGACCAATCACCAGGGGGAGGCCGTCGATGCCCGATGATGACGAAGAGGTCAAGATCCTACGTTTGGACCTGACACCGCAGAGCATGCAGAAGTGGCGCTAGATCAACGAGGCGGACCCGACTCGCTATGTGGTGGTGTTGAAGCTCTCGCGGGAACTCGACCCTTTCGAGCGGTACGCAATCAAGGTGTTTGGGGGCGGCACGCTCATCCCCGCCGTCGATGATCTAGACCTGCTGTGGATGCCTGAAACACGTTAGAGTCTGTGCGGGAACGGATTTCGGAGCTGACCAGGAAGATCAACAATGCGATACAGGCTGCGGAGACACCGAGACGCGATGCCAACGCGGAGGATTCACGGTTGTTCGATCTGCTCAGCGAGATCAACAACGAGCTAAAACGGAATCACCAGTAGACGGTCGGCACGGCGGATTGAGTCGTCGCTGCCGACCGTCACCCACGGCGCCGGGGTGCAGGGTAGGGGTCGGTTGCCCACGGCGGAAGGGTGCGGGATATCCCACAGCCTCCCGCGACCCACTGGACGTGGCGCAGCTCGACGGTGACCGGCTGGCCGTCCTCCACCTTCGCAGCTCGCTAGCAAACCTGATTCAGGATGTTTGCTGGCCTTGGTCAGGGGCCGGGCCGGGGGAACGCTGGGGGAGGATTAATTGCCGTCTAGGTTTCCGGCGACTTCCGGCGACCAGCGTAGCCAACGGTGCTGACCTGCGGTGATGTCGCACAATCAACTGAGCTTTCCACAATCAAACGCCCAGGTGGGCCGATCCGCACTCGTTCGCATCGAGTAGGTCAGGGGTTCGAATCCCTTAGCTCCACAAAGTTTGAGCAGGTCAGGCGCTTGCTGCCCGCGGGGGACTTCCGCCGTCCGCAGAGCGTCCGCAGCAGCTTGGATAGCCGCATCGAGACGGTCCGCAACTTCATCCAGGTCCTCATCGAACAGGTCGCATAAGTGTCGAGAGTCATTGATGCCTTCCCCGTGGCCGAGCATCCGTTGCACGGCTTTCACGTTGGCCCGCTCACGTACCGCGAGGCTGGCTGCCGTGTGGCGTAGATCGTGCGGAGTGATGGTTGGGAACCTGTCGTCCGCCGCCTGACACTTCCGGACAGCGGGACGGAACACACGCGTTCGCCGGTTTGAGTTCCGCAGGACGCCGCCCGAAGGCGTTGGACGCCTCGAAAACGGCTCTCGCGCAACGCATGCATGCCGCCGGGAGTCCGCTAACACAATTGCGGCGACTCTTGGTGTCAGCAGGGCCACGATTTACCGGGTACTCGCCGACTAACCCGACTGGCCCATCGCGGGCGGAGAGCCGTCTTACTGCGGACCCCGAACACGCGAATGAGGCGGTTACTGGCGGGCCACGCGGCGCGGTCCTTCGCGACTGCTGCTGCGAGCCGCCTGCCGACATCAACTACAAAAACGTATGACCTCAGCGGGCGGATTATGAATCTAGCTGGGTAAATGCGAGAGATGATTGACGGGTAAGGGGCAAAGGTCATACGCTTATGGCTAGAATGTCCACACGATGTATGCCCAGCCCTCCGCGGAAGTTGAGACAACGATGAATGTGAACAGCGCCGCTCCCAGCGTCTTCGACGCTGGCCTCCCCACGTTCAGCTACGACCTCACCGCCACTCCGCATGACATCCGCGAACATGTCCGAGCTGCGCAATCGTGTGCGCCCATCGCCATCGGGCCCCTCGGCCCGGAAATCCTGTCCTACGATCTGGCTCGAGATATCCTGCGCGACAACAGGTTCCGCATGCCACCCGGCATCACGCTGGCAGCGCAGGGCGTCACCTCAGGTCCGTTATACGACAAGATGATGAGCAGCCTTCTTGGTCTCGAAGGCCCGCCACACACTCGCTTACGCAAGCTGGTTTCGAGGGCGTTCACTCCCCGCGCGACGTCACGCCTCAAGGACACGATTCATGAGGTGGTGAACGGGCTGATCGATCGAGTGGTAGACGCCGGTCGGTGCGACGTCGTGACCGACATCGCGCGGCCCTACCCCACCCCGATCATGTGCGCGCTGATCGGAGCACCGCAGCAGGACTGGGAGCAGTTCTCGCAATGGACCGACGAAATCTTCAAGGCCTTCAACTTTCAGCCCGACGCCACTTTTGATGAATCCGCAATCATGCGGTCATGGAGCGAACTGGACGCCTACGTCGATGACATGGTCGGCGCACGCCGGAACCATCTGACCGATGATCTGCTTTCTGAGCTTATCCGAGCCGAAAGCGACGGCGACCGGCTGAATCTCGACGAACTGCGCATGCTGGTGGCCGGCTTCTTGATGGCGGGAACGGACACGACGCGACATCAACTGGCCGCGTCGGTGCAGGTGCTGTGCGAGCATCCGGATCAATGGGCGAAACTGGGCGACCAGCCCGAGCTTGCGATGCAGGCGGTCGAGGAGAGCATGCGCCACTCACCGGCGGTCTGTATCGCGCCGAGAGCCGCCACCGAGGATGCCGAGTTTGGCGGTTACACGTTCCCGGCGGGGACCTTCGTACTGGTGAACACCTTTGCAGCCAACCGCGATCCAGCCATCTACGACGATGCTGACCGCTTCGACATCGCACGCAAGGAGGCACCCGCAATTCTGACCTTCGGCGGAGGTGCGCACTACTGCCTCGGGGCGAACCTTGCACGTCGGGAATTGGCGGAGGCACTCACAATCCTCACCCGACGTCTCACCGCACCCCATCGCATCGCGCCGGCCCCGTGGAAGTCTCTGCTGGGAATGACAGGCCCCACATCACTTGAGATCGAGTTCGAGGCCGAGAGGCTCGTGACGGCGGATGCGTAGTCGCGGCTGGGCGGGCGCCACACCCGCCTCGGACGAGGAGGCAATCGCCCGCATTCTGAATGCGGTAGACGAGGTGATCGCTGAGCACGGTTCGGCATTACGCCTGGCCGACGTCGCCCGCAGGCTCGGAGTCACTCGTCAGACGGTGTACCGGTACTTTCCGAACGCCGACGCGCTGCTCATCGCCAGCGCAATGCGTTCGGTCAACGGGTTCATCGACCAAGTTCTTGACCATGTCGGTGGCCTCAACGACCCGGTTCCTGCGGTAGTCGAGATCATTTCGTTCGCAGTCGAGAAACTCACAGGCGATCCGCAGCTGGAGAGCCTGCTCGCCAAACCACCAGGGGGCGAAGCTGCCACCTCGCTCACCTCCGATACGGCAATCACTTTCTGCTTGTCGGCCTTCCATCGCCTCGATGTCGATTGGAAGCTTCACGGCTTCGACTCCACCGCGCTTACACAACTCGCCGAAATGACCTTACGCACAGTTCAGTCGCTTCTGACCGATCCTGGGCAACCGCCACGCGAAGGACTCGCGCTACGCCGCTTCGTTGCTCAATGGCTGGGCCCAGCAATCCTTCATCCACGAATGACGTCGCTGTCGATCCACGGACACGACGCAACATTCCGATAGGGGTGGGGGTGCCACTCGGCCTTCCTCCTGACCGCCTGGAACGGCCAGCGCCTTCTGTCTGTACCCGGACGAACAGGATTGCCCGCACCGTCCGCAGTGCCCGCTCGGCGACGATCCGAACTATTTCTTGTCGCGGGGGAGCCGGCAGCCGGTGTAGCCGGCGACGACGAGGTTTCCCCGGTAGCCGACTTTGATGAAGATCCCGGTGGGGCCGTAGAACCCCACATCGTGGTTTCCGGGGCTGTTCTGCATCACCTGCAGCTCGGTGGCGTCGAGCTTGGCGGCCGCCTGTTTGGCGGTCTCTTGGATCGTCGCCCACTGTTGCTCGGAGACTGGCACGTTGGGGGCAACGGCGTCGGGGAGGAAGTACCGCTTGCCGTCGGTTTGCTCGTACGGTCGCTCGCAGTTGTCGCCCGAGCCCTCGTGCGGTGTCTCCCACGTGATTGAGGGGATCAATTTGCTTGCGGCGGCGGTGATCTCGTTCATCGCGGCCTGCACCTGGGTTTGGGTGTCCTCGAACGAGGGCAGGGACTTGAGCACCTGGAGGGCCTTGGTCGCGTCGTTGGGTGGGGTAGGCGCATAGGGGTGGTTCACGTGGCATCCTCCTGCGGCTAGTGCGATTGCGGCCATGGCGATGCACGAAATGCCGTGGCGTTGCAGGTTGCGGGGGCTGGTCTGGTTATTGCTCACTTCGTGGGAACCGCCTTATCTCCGAGTCCGGCGAGGACGGCCGCGATGTTGTAGTTGGTCGTTCTGAGCCCGCCGCCGTCGGGGAAGCGGGGGTAGTCGCTGTGGCCGTGCGCGTCTTGAAGGGTGAGGGTGCCGCCGTGGCCGTCAGGCACGGTGGCGGAACCGGTGGCCAGGTGGGTGAAGTTGGGGTTGGTCGCCGGGTTCGGGCCGAAGTGGCCGGCGCCGGAGGCGTCCGCCGCGCCCAGGACACTTGTAGCGAGGTCTCGGAAGGGCGGAGGCAGGAACGGGGCGACGTCGTGGGCGATGGCGGGGCCGTCGTACGTCCACTGGATCGGGTCGTCGGGCGTTTCCATGGTGAACACACCCCCGGGCTGCAGGTGGAGTTGTTGCGGTGTGGAGGCTTCGATGCCGGGGGAGCCGTAGAACAACGCCCGCGACACCCCGTGATCGCCGGGCTCTTGCAGGGCAAGGCCGGTGGTCAGTGAGCCGTAGGAGTGTCCTATCGCCGTGAGGTCGGCGGGGCCGCCGTGGTGGGCGGCCTGGATCCCGTCGTAGAAGCCGGCCAGGTCATGGGCACCGGCTCTGGCGACGGCGTCGTGGCTGACGTCCCACCCGCCGGCGAGCGATCTGCCGATGTCGTCGAAGCCCGCCACCTGCGGTGGGTCATAACCGATCCACGCGACGGCCGAGACGGTGTCGTGTTCGTGCCCAGGGGTCAGGCTCAATTGGCGGAGCGCTTCCTTTCTCGCGTCGGTCGCCTCGGACACCATGCCCCCGATGGCGCCGTGAACGGTGGTGTTCAAGCCGGGCGCGGTGACCGATACGTGGGTGGCCGTGTCGGGGTCTCCGACCGCGATCGCGGCGCGGGCCTGCTTACCGGTTTTGGTGTCGAACAGCATGAGCTTGCGATCGGGGCTCGCTTTGACGGCTCTGTCGACGGCTTGCAGGTCGGGCAGGTACTTGGCCCCGTCCCGGGCGGCATCGTATTGGCGTTGCCACGCCTCGTAGGCGAGGCGGTCGTCGAAGATCGCCCCCGGCTCGTTCGGCGGCGGAATGTTCTTGCCTGCCGCCCAATCGGGATGCTGGGCCTTCAGCGCGTCGGCCCGTGCAGCGGCCGCCTGAGCGCGGCCCAGTTCGTCGGCCAGGTCGAGCCGGTTGTAATGATCCCGGTCCACCGCGGGCATCCCACTGTGATTTCCGATCAATGGGTTCCGTTGGTACTCCCGGTCTTTCTGCGCCGGCGTAAGAGTGTTCCAGACGTCCGCAAATTGCTTGGGGTCATCCGGCAGGTCCGGTACCGGCGACAGCGGACCCTCGACCGCCTGGATACCCGACTGGTCGTATCCGTCGCCGTGCAGGGCGCCCAGTGACCTCTGCAGCGTGTTGGAGTAGCCGTCGCGGATCGACTGCAGCTGGTGCAGAGCATCCCTGGTCTCGTCGGCGGCGTCGGCGCGGACGTCTTTGATCAACGACTCCAGCTGGGAACGACTGCTCGGGTCGAGTTTGGGGTCCTCCAGATCCTTCATCGCCGCGCCGATGAGCTTGTCGAGCAGCTGTAACTGCCGTTCCAGCGCGGCGATTTGGGCGGCGCCGGCCTTCTGAGCCTCGGCCAGGGCGGCCGCGATGTTCTCCAGGTCGACCCCGATCTTGGGCAGCTTCAGGGATTGCGCCCCAAGCGATTTGACCGTCCGCTGCACCTCGGCCGAGTCGTTGATCGGGTAGTCGCCGTTCTGATGGTTCCAGGCCGCGTCGAATCGGTTACGGGCTTGCTCGAACGCATGGTCCGCCTCGGCGGTGCACACGCCGGCCTGGTGGAAGGCGTCCGCCAATTGAGAAATCTCGAACGGGTTCCCGGCCTGCAGACTCCGGTTGATCGCCCACGGGTCACCGCCGGCCTGGCCGATCAGATCGGCAACGTTGAGCCAGACCAGCTGCATCGCACCGCCAGAAAGTTCGCCATTCGTTCCCCGGACAGGCTGATGACGTTACTCCCCGAATTGGGATCCCGTGTTCAAGCACTCAACCCGTCACGGGTGGGCGACGAGATACGTTTCGTTGTCCAGGTCGGCGGTCAGTTCGTCGACGTTGAAGGGGCGGTCGAGCCGGGCGTGCAACGCCTTCGGGTCGATCAGGAGGCTGATCTCGGCGGTCTGGCGAGCGAACATTCGTCCAATGAGTGGATAGAGGCGCCGCATGATCGCCCGCTCCGCGATGGTGCAGCGTGACGCGCAGTAGCCGACGTGTCCGATCTCGTCCGTCAGGATCTCGCTGTACAGCAGTTCTATTCGCTCGGCGACCTCCGGTTCGTCCGCGAATAGCTTGATGCCGGCGCGGCGTAGCTCGTCGAACATGATGCAGCCCGCCATCTCAGCGGCTCCGACGAAGGCAAAGCTCAGCCGTTCGGGGAGGAACACGCCGGTCTTCACGAACTGGCGCATCACGAATGGCGGGGGAACGACTTGAAAGGTCAGATCGAAGATGTCGAGCGCGTACGCGAGCAGCCGCGTGTGGTAGTGCTCTTCGAGTTCGAGGTAGACGTTCTCGGGCGGCAGGTTCTGATCGCTGTTGCGCCCGTAGGTTTCGCCGAGTCCGACGCCGAACCTCTCAGCCTGGTTCAGTTTGGCCGTTGCCAGCAGGAACAGCATCTTCGGATCCAGCCCGGCTTCCGGTCGCCGCCGGCGCAGGTTGCGAAGGAAGGTGTCTCGGTCGGCGGGATGGGCTGACCGGACGGGGTTGGCCTCGAGTTCGTTGAAGAAATGCTCGCGATTGGCCAACCGCCTGTTGAGCAGGTCGGCTTCGCCGTCACGGCGGGCCAGAAAATCTCGGTATCCTTCGATGCCGTTCATCGTTTCTCCATTCCTTTGACAATCGTTGTCACGTAACGGCTTAACTGCGCAGGATCGTGTGTCCCGGTGGCCAGCAGGGCGAAGAGTCCGGTGAGAAAGAACGTCCCGAGTTCCGCGGCGTCCACCTCGGCCGAGACTTGCCCCGCGGATTGCGCCCGGCTGATGAGGCCCACCAGAAACCGTGCGAGCGGGTGTTGCGCGAACTCGTCTTCGACCGGCCGGGACGACGAGAAATGCAGGCCGAGCATGTCGCGGAAAACTGCTGCACCCAAACGTTTTTCGGCATCGAGGACGTGGGTGACGAGTTGCGAGAGGATCGGCGACAGGTCCCCGTTGGCGGCGCCAAGTTCGCTGATGATCCGCGTTTCCTCGCTGCGCTCCAACTCGGCGAGAACGTGCTCCTTCGTCGGGAAGTGGAAGTAGAACGTTCCCCGCACCACGCCCGCCGCGGCGGCGATGGCGCTCACGTCGGCAGCGGCCAGCCCGCGCTGGGCAATCTCAGCCAGCGCCGCGTCGAACAAGCGTGCCCGGGTTTCGAGTCGTCGAGCCTCCCGGACGCCCCGCGCCGATGTTGCGGCTTCGGTGGGGGCCCGTGACTCCATCGCTGCACGGTACGCCAAGTCGCTGACGCTCGTCAATGACGGCCGTCAACGAATCGAGGGGCGATCGAAGAGCCTGGACCAACCGCATTAGCGGCCGGCTGATTCACCCTTCGGTAAAGCCGGGAGCAAGAAACCGCTGCAGCACTTTTCGTTCGACGCGACTGCTCGCGAGTGGCCAGTAGGCCAGGGACAGCACCACGCGCACGATCCACTGTGCCGCCTCCGGGTCGTCAGTGATTCCCGTGAGTTCGGCGGCAAGATGACTGAGCACCACTGAGGAATGCAACTCGCCCAAGTCCGGGGAGATGCCGGAGCTAAGCATCAGTCGCCGCAGTGGATTTGACCTGATCTCTTCGAGTGCGACGGCGACAGCGGTGATGACGCGTTCGGGGCCACTCAGCCCCTCGACGGCACGGCGAACGGTGTCGACGATCCCCGCTGACAGGCGGATCAGCACCGCGTCTCGTATCTGGGTCTTGCCGCCCGCGTACCGGTAGATGGTGGCTCTCGAGCAGTGGACCCGCGTCGCCAGGGCGTCGATGTCGAAAGCATCGAGCCCCTCGCGAAGCACGAGGTCGGTTGCCGCGGCGTAGATACGTTCCGCCGCCGCGGTCCGGCGATCGCCACCAACGACCCAGTCGTCTCGGGCCACGGCCTCCACCCCCTTGAGTCGTTAGACGTATATCTTCTCAGAGTTGAGACGATCTTGGCGAGATCTTTCACCATCTCCGCAGGTCATGTCGCCCTGGTGAGACGACGCGGTCAGCAGGCGGGTGTCGGGGATTGCAACTTCGTTGACTTCGATTGACTCCGCAGGTCTTCGCCGCTCAGCGTTGAGGAATGACATCGAGAGACGGTGGTCTTGGCCTGGCGCTATTCGACGACGAGTTCATCCAGAACCCGTATCCGCTCTACGACCGGATGCATCAGGCCGGACATGTCCATCGCATCGGAGCTTCGGACTTCTATGCGGTGAGCAGTTGGGCTGGTGTGAGCGAGGCGGTCACACGCTGCGCCGACTTCTCGTCGAACCTGACCGCGACGATGATGTATCAGCCCGGAGGAGCAGTCGCAGCTTTCCCGATGGGCGAACTCGGCGGACCCACCCAAGCATTGGCCACCGCTGACGAGCCGGTCCACTCCGTGCATCGGAAGGCGTTGCTGCCACAACTCGCGGCGAAGCGCATCCGCGCCTTCGAACCATTCATCGCCGAGACGGCAGCCCGGATCTGGGAAGCCCGGGAGCGAGACGGACGCATCGAATGGATGAGCGCAATGGCGAATCGGCTGCCCATGATGATCGTTGGCAGGATCATCGGCGTTCCCGACGCGGACATCGACAAGCTCATCCACTGGGGTTACTCCGCGACCCAAGTGGTCGAAGGGCTGGTCACCCAAGATCAAATGGACGCCGCGGGCATCGCGGTGATGGAACTCAGCGGCTACATCATCGAACGGTTCCAGGACGCGGCAGGCAACCGACAAGACAATCTGCTGGGTGATCTCGCTACCGCCTGCGCTTCCGGCGATTTGGACGACTTAGCGGCGCTCGCCATGATGATCACCGTGTTCAGTGCGGGCGGTGAGTCCACGGCTTCCCTGATCGGTTCTGCCGCGTGGGTTTTGGCGACTCGGCCGGATATCCAGCGGCAGCTGCGCGATCGGCCGGATGCGCTCGGGGCGTTCCTGGAAGAGGTGCTGCGCTATGAACCGCCCTTCCGTGGGCACTACCGGCACGTCGTCAACGACACCGAACTATGCGGCGCCGAACTGCCGGCGGGTTCGCGGCTGATTCTGTTGTGGGGAGCCGCCAATAGGGACCCCTCGCACTTCGACAACCCTGCAGAGTTTCGACTCGACCGGCCTGCGGGGAAGGGCCACATCAGCTTTGGGAAGGGAATCCACTTCTGCGTCGGAGCCGCACTCGCCCGGTTGGAGGCGACCATTGTGCTGGGCCACCTCCTCGAGCGGACCTCGAACGTCACGGCCGCCGCCGTCGGAAGGTGGCTCCCCAGTCTGCTGGTGCGCCGCCTCGAACGACTGGAACTCGCGTACGCGTAACCGGCGCGCCGAGCGGGCCCGCGGTTGCACACCACTTGACGCGGGTACTGATCCTTTCGGACGAGCCGCGAACCCGAAAGGACCGAATGGCGACGCGCGAGGACAACGCCCCCGACGGCCTGCTGCAAGAACTTCTGTGGGCCTACGGGCCGTGCGGCCAGGAGGCCGGCGTACGCGCCGTGTGTGCCCGCGAACTGCGACCCGCCGTCGACGACATGTGGACCGACGATGCCGGCAATTTGATCGGGTACATCGCCGCCGACCCTCCCGCCGACGGCGTTGGGCGCGCGCACCGGCACCGGGTGTCCTCGGCGGCCGAACCCGGCGTGGCGACGCGGATCATGGCGCACATGGACGAACTGTCCATGCTGGTCAAGCGGGTGGAATCGGACGGCACGCTGCACCTGACCCAGCTGGGCACGATGTATCCCGGCAACTTCGGCCTCGGGCCGGTCGCCGTGCTCGGCCAGCACGAGACGCTGACCGCGGTGCTCACGCTCGGTTCTGAGCACACCACGCAGGAGAGCCAGCGGATCTGGCAGACCAAGCCCGACCAGGGCGACAAGGCCCTGGACTGGGATCACGTCTACGTCTTCACCGGCCTGAGCACCGACGAGCTCGAAGTCGCCGGCGTGCGCCCGGGTACCCGGGTGTGCGTCGATCGCAGCAAGAGGACGCTGGTCGAGTTCGGCGGCTACCTGGGCTGCTACTTCCTCGATGACCGGGCCGCGGTGACCGCCCTGCTGCGCGCGGCCGCCCAGCTGCGCGAACGCGGCCAGCGGCCCGTCGACGACGTCTACCTCGTGTTCACCACCAACGAGGAGATCGGCGGCGTGGGCGGCACCTACGCCAGCGGGTCGCTGCCCGGCACCCTCACCCTCGCGCTGGAGGTGGGCCCCACCGAGCAGGAGTACGGCACCACCGTCACCGGCGGCCCGATCGTCGGCTACAGCGACGCCTTGTGCGTCTACGACAAAGACGTCGCCGACCGGCTGATGAGCATCGCCACCGAGCTGGGTCTGTCGCCCCAGGCCGCCGTGCTGGGCGCGTTCGAATCCGACGCGTCGCACTCGAAGGCCAACGGGCTGACACCGCGCGCGGGCCTGCTGTGCGTGCCCACGCTGAGCACGCATGGTTACGAAGTCATACCCCGCCGCGCGATCGACGAGATGGCGGCCGTCATCGCCCAGTTCGTCCTGCAGCCCGGTGCGCATGCGCGCGGCGAAGATTAATACGGTCCCAAAATTTGCCTGAACATTGCTTAAGAGGCGCGTGGCGGCCCCCGGCGCGCCGGAATACCGGTCCTACGGTCGACGGATGAACGTTGACTACTACCTGCAAAAGGTGCCGGTTGAGTCGGTGCGGCCAGGGTTCTCGCTCGCAATCGATCAGGGTGGTGATTTTCGCCTGTTCCGGGTCGAATGCACGCAGATGACGCAGCGCAGCGGGCAGCCGGTGCTGTTCACCCTGACGTCGGAGCCCATCGACGGCGGCGACCCCTGGGTGCTGGAATGCGCGGCGGGCACCCCCGTCGTCCGGGTCCTCGGCGTGTGCAAGGTGGCCTCCTAGTCCCGTCAGCCCGGCTTTGCGGCGGCGACGAACTGCAGCGCCCGCTGGGTCTGTTGCTCGACATCGACCAGCCCGGCCGTGCAGAACAGGTCGACGAAGGCGTGCCGGTCGAACATGGTGAGCCCGATGACGCGGGCGCCGGCGGTCATCGCATGCCGGACCGGCGGCAGGTCCGGGACGTAGCTGGTGAGGACCGCGATGCGGCCCCCGGGCTTGAGCACCCGCACCATTTCGCGGGCCACCCGGAACGGCTCGGGCATCAGGTACAGGGCCCCGAAGCAGCAGACCGCGTCGAATGTCGCGTCGGCGAACGGCAACGCGCGGGCGTCTCCGCGGACATAGCAGGTGCGCGGGGTGCTGTTGTCCAGGACGGCGCGCGTCAGCATCGGCTCGGAGATGTCGAAACCGACGGCGAGGCCGCCATCCGGTAGCTGTTCCGCCAGCGATCCGGTGAAATTGCCTGGGCCGCAGGCGACGTCGAGCAATCGTCCCGCGGTCGACAGCCGCAACGCCGTGGCCGCGCGCCGCTGCTCGGCGCCGGTGGTGACGCCGCTGGCCGCATAGAACGCGGCTGGGCGCCACAGCCGCTCGTAGACCGTCGCGACGAGGGGGCTGTTCATGGCGCGCTGCGCGAACGTCGGGGCCGGGGAACTCGTCGATTCGCCCAATACGTCGAGGAAACCGTACCGCGGTACCGCGGCCTCGGTGAGCAGACCACGGGTCAATTCGATTGCATCCTGGCTCATTTCATCGCTTTCGTGAAGGCTTGGACGGGTTGGCATAATCCGCAGGTGAATCCCGATTTTTCTGCCGATCCGGCTGTTACGCTAGGGCTCTTCGTGAGAGGCGATGCATTGGGGCCTCGCGCAGGCAACGGACGGGGTTAGGACGTGGCGCACCTTTCGCTGACGATCGCGGGACGCGCGTCGGCCGGCTGAGCGGAGTACGTCGACAGTGAATCACCTGCCCCGGCCCCGAATCCGCGCACGCGCCCCGCTGCGGATTTCATTCGCGGGGGGCGGCACGGACGTACCGCCATTCCCGACCACCGAAGGCGGCTGCGTCCTTTCCGCGACCATCGATCGGTACGCGCAGGGATCGCTGTCCCCGCGCACCGATCGGCGGGTCACGATCGAGTCGGTGGACTTCAAGACCACCCACGAGATGACGCTCGACAGCGAGATCCTCTACGACGGCAGCCTGGATCTGATCAAGGCCGCGGTGCGCAGGTTCGGCAGGGAGGGCACGGAGGGCTACGACCTGGTGCTGCGTTCGAGCGCTCCGCCGGGATCGGGTTTGGGCTCGTCGTCGACGATGATGGTCGCGCTGACCGGCCTGCTCGCCGAGCACTACGGCGTGCCGATGGGCGAATACGAGACCGCGCAGCTGGCCTGTGCCATCGAGCGTGAGGACCTGGGCATCACGGGTGGCATGCAGGACCTGTACGCGGCGACGTTCGGGGGATTCAACTTCATCGAGTTCACCGACCGGGTGATCGTCAACCCGCTGCGCATCCGCGAGGAGACCGCGTTCGAGCTCGAACTGAGCCTGCTGCTGTGCTTTACGGGCATCACGCGGGACTCCGCCCGGGTGATCGAGGACCAAACCAGGCGCGCCACCACCGGCGCCGACGACACCCTGGCCGGGCTCCGGGCACAGAAGGAGCTGGCCGTTGCCATGAAGGCCGCCCTGCTGACGAACAAGCTGAACGATTTCGGGGCCCTACTGGGCGAGGCCTGGACCCAGAAGAAGCGCATGTCCCCGTACATCACCAATGCGCGCATCGACGAGCTCTACGACCTGGCCCTGCGCAACGGTGCCCTCGGCGGCAAGATCACCGGGGCGGGCGGGGGCGGTTACATCCTGCTGTTCTGCGACTTCGCGAAAAAGCACCGCCTGATCGAAAGCCTTGAGTCGGCCGGGGCCACCATCACCGAATTCGCTTTCGAGAGCAAGGGATTGACCACATGGCAGGCATGAGCCGCTCGGATGTCGTCACGCCAAGCGTCGAGGTGGTCCAGGAGCGGCTGGCCGACACCATCGCGGTCAAGCAGCAGATGCTGTCGGGCGCCATCGCCGAGCAGACCGTCGAGATCGCAAGGCTGATGATCGAGTCGTTGCGAGCCGGCGGAAAGGTGATCTTCTTCGGCAACGGCGGGTCCGCCCAAGACGCGGGACATCTGGCCGCAGAGTTGATGGGGCGCTTCGCTTTTGACCGTCCCGGTCTGGCCGCGTTCAGCCTGCCGGACGCCACGGCGGCGATGACGGCGATCGGCAACGACTACTCCTACGACGACGTGTTTGCCCGCCAGGTGCTCGCCGCCGGCCGCGCGGGGGATGTCGTGGTCGGCCTCACCACGTCGGGCAACTCACCGAATGTCGTTCGCGCGCTCGAGGCGGCCGCCGATGCCGGGATGACGACGGTGGCGCTCACCGGTGCGCGCGGGGGAAAGGTGGCCGATGTGGCCGAGTTCTGCATCCGGGTACCGAGCGACAACACCGGACGGGTCCAGGAGGCCTGCCTGCACCTGGGCCACTCGATCTGCGAGATGGTCGAAGCGGCGTTGTTTCCCCGGCCCTGCTGAGACCGTCGCGACTGATGCCCGATCTGCGGAAAGTGAGCACTGTCTTCCTGGATCGGGACGGGACCATCAACGTCAAGGCCGCCGACGGGGAGTACATCCGGTCCCCTGAAGAGCTGATGTTGTTGCCGGGCGCCGCCCGGGCGGTGGCCGCCCTGAACGCGGCCGGTCTGCGCACCATCCTGGTGACCAATCAGCGTTGGCTATCGGAGCCGGCCGCGGACGCGGCGCGTTTCGCCGCCGTCCACGACCGCCTGGAACAACTCCTGGCGGCCGAAGGTGCCCGCCTCGACGCCGCGTACCACTGCCCGCACGCCGCGGCCAGCTGCGACTGCCGCAAGCCGGGTGCGGGCATGTTGGTGCGCGCGGCACACGAGCATGGTTTCGCCCTGGCCGAGGCGGTGATGATCGGCGACAGCGAGAGCGATGTGGAGGCGGGCCGAGCGGCCGGCACGGCGACCGTCCTGCTCCGCGCCGGTGACGAAGAGGCGGCGGGCGCCGACGTGGTGGTCGATGACCTCGCCGCCGCCGTGCGACTCATCTTGAGCGCCAAGGAATCTAGTCTCGCCTGAACCGTTGGGCCGCAGAGCGAATCACCAACGCCAGCGCGAACGGTAGATCGTCCCGCAGGTACCGGCGGGCAAGGCGGCGCGGCTCGTGCGCCAGCCGGTGCACCCACTCGAATCCGAGCCGTTGCAGCACGGGGGAGGCCCGGCGGACGACCCCGGCGGTCATCGCGATGCCGCCGCCGCAGGCGAGGCACCAGGCATGGGGGAGCTCTTGGCGCACCAGCTCGATGAGGCGTTCCTGCCTGGGGAAGCCCAAACCCACGAAGACCAGATCGGGTGCGCTGGCCGCGACGGCGGCGACCGCCCGCCGCGCCCCGTCCTCCGTGTCGTCGAAGCCGAACGGCGGCGACAGGGTGCCGGCGATGCGAAGGTCGGCGGACCGCGCCACGAGCGCCCCGGCCGCCCGCTCCGGCACCCCTTCGGCGCCGCCCAGGAGGTACACCGACTTCCCGTCGGCGGCCGCCGCGGCACTCAACGGAAAGATCAACGACGAGCCGGCGACCCGCTCGGGCAGCCAGTCGCCCTTGGCGCGCGCCGCCCACACCAGCGGCATCCCGTCGGCGACGACGAGGGATGCCCGGGCTATCAGTTCGGCCAGCTCGGGGCCGCGTGCGGCCGCCCGGGCCACATCGACGTTCACCGGGACGATCGAGCCGCCGCGGCCGGCCGCCCACGCTTCGCGCACGACGTCGACGACCTGTTCTTCGGTCAGGGCGTCGAACCAGAGACCGCCGACCTCGATCTTGTCCGGGCCCGCGCTCACCCGAACATCATGCCCCGCGGCATCACCCTGGCGAAGCGTCCGCCCGCGCATCCTTGCCGCGGCCGGAACCCAGCCCATAACCTGGGCAACATCCGACCGCGGCCGGGATTGTCGGGCCTGGCGCGGTAGACGACGGCAACGCAGGCGGGCAGGTCATGGCACAGCGGTCACCGCGATGCGCAGACCCACGGCGCGACGGTGGGATCGGCGGGCTATCGCAGTGGCCTTGACCGGGGCGCGAGCGGACGAGCTGGCGACGATGGACATCTTCGAGGGATGTCCCGCCTCCGATCTGGTGCCGTTGGCCGCCTCGCTGCAACCGCTGCGCGCCACGGCCGGCCAGGTGCTGATGCAGCAGGGCGAAGAAGCGGTCTCCTTTTTGCTCATCTCGTCGGGCATCGTCGAGATCACCCACGTCGGCGACGACGCCGTGGTCATCGTCGAACACGCGTTCCCGGGCATGCTCATCGGTGAGATCGCCCTGCTTCGCCACATCCCGCGGACCGCGACGGTCACCACCGCCGGGCCGCTGACCGGATGGATCGGCGACAACGACGCCTTCGCCCGCATGGTCCACATACCCGGGGTCATGGAGCGTCTGCTGCGCACGGTGCGCCAGCGTCTCGCCGCGTTCATCACGCCGATCCCGGTCCGGGTCCGCGACGGTACGCATCTGATGCTGCGACCGGTCCTGCCCGGTGACAGCGAGCGGACCGTGCACGGACACATCGAATTCTCCAGCGAGACGCTGTACCGGCGCTTCATGACGCCGCGCCTTCCCACACCGGCGTTGATGCACTACCTCTCGGAGGTCGACTACGTCGACCACTTCGTCTGGGTGGTGATCGACGGGAAGGACCCGGTGGCCGACGCGCGATTCGTGCGCGACGAAGGTGACCGCAGCGTCGCCGAGATCGCCTTCACCGTCGCCGACGCCTACCAGGGACGTGGGATCGGCACGTTCCTGATCAACGCGCTGTCCATCGCGGCCCGGGTCGCCGGGGTCGAAAAGTTCTCCGCGCGAATGCTTTCCGACAATCTGCCGATGCGCACAATCATGGACCACTACGGAGCGGTCTGGCAGCGCGAAGACGTCGGCGTCATCACCACCGTCATCGACGTGCCCGAGCGGCGCGACCACGGGTTTCGGCATGACGTGGCTGCAAAGATCGAGCACGTCGCCCGCCAGATGATCGAGGTGGTCGGCTGAGCCCGCTCGTTGCGCTATCAACGGGCATGCGGCCGTTCCGGTTTGGCCCGGTGACAACTTCCGCGATCGTGCTGCTGGTGGCGGCGTGCGCTCACGCTCCGGCGCCCACACCGTCGCGGGCGCCCGCCAAGGCGCCGCCGCCGACGGCGGTCAACCCCGCCAACATCAAACGGGTGGTTCGCGACCTGCCGCCCGGTTACGAGGCGACCACGGGCATTCCCAGCGGAGCCTCCCCGGGAGTGATCTGGAGCCTGGGGCCCGACACGTCGGATAGCAAGGCGAGGCCGCCCCAGTGCGGGACCCTTGCCGACCCCGGGAACGGACGCGACCAGTCGGCGCAGGGCGTGTCCGGTTCGGGCAGCGGCGGCATCGTCGACGCGGTGGTGGTGGCTTTGCCGGTGCCGGTTGACCTGCCCGGCGAGGTCGTCGCAGCGTGTGGCCAGTGGACGATGACCGCCGGGCGCACCACGGCAAGCGTGCACCTCGTCGACGCCCCGCACATCGATGGCGCCCAAACCGTCGGGATGGTGGCCGACGTCAGGTCGGCCGTCGAGTCGGGCACCGAGATCGATTCGCGCACATACACATTCACCGCCTACCTGGGCAACTTCTACGCGTTCACCACATTGACCACCGACCCGGGTTCGGTGGTGGCCGCACTGCCGCCGCAGTTCGCCGCCGATCTGCTCGTCAAAACGGTGTCCACGTTGCGCAGCTGACGCATCGGCCTTGGGTAGATTGGCCACGGTGTTCAAGCTGGCGTTCACAGTCGCGGTGGTGGGTGTGCTCGCCGGCTGCTCATCGGGGGCCACCTCGGCCAAGGTCGACATCAAGAAGGTCTCCGAGGTCAAGTCGAGCTTCGGGCCCGACTACAAGGTCACCGACATCGGTGAACGGGGGATCGATCCCAAGGTGTTGTCCGGCCGCAAGCTCCCCGACGGGCTGACGTTCGACCCCGCCAATTGCGCGAAAGCGGCGGCGGGGCCGGAAATACCGCCGGGCCTGCAGGGCAACATGGCCGCGATCTCTGCCGAGGGCAAGGGCAACCGGTTCGTGGTCATCGCCGTGGAGACCTCAAAAGCCTTGCCCTTCAACGACCCCGGTAAGGACTGCGCCAAGGTGGCGTTTTCCGGTCCGCAACTGCGGGGCGGCCTCGAGGTGGTCGATGCGCCGCAGATCGACGGAACCCACACGCTGGGGGTGCACCGCGTCCTGCAGGCGCTGGTCGCGGGTGGCCCCCGCACGGGCGAGCTCTACGACTACTCCGCCCAATTCGGCGATTACCAGGTGATCGTCACCGCCAATCCGCTGGTCATCCCCGGGCAGCCGGTCGCCCCGGTCGACACGCAACGCGCCCGCGATCTGCTCGTCAGCGCGGTGAAGGCGGTCCGCAGCTAGCGCGATGACGGTGAGCGCCGGAACGGCGCGAACAAGGAATCGCGCAATTGGACCTAGCGCGATGACGGTGAGCGCCGGAACGGCGCGAACAAGGAATCGCGCAATTGACCTAGCGCACGCCGCGGGGTCGGAACTGGATGCTGACGCGCGGGCCCACCGGCGCCGACGTCTTGGGCACGGCGTGCTCCCAGGTGCGTTGACACGATCCGCCCATCACCAGCAGATCCCCGTGCGCCTGCGGCAGCCGCAACGACGGGCCCTTAGCAGGACGTGCGCGCCGGCGCATGGCGAAGGTACGGGTGGCGCCCAGGCTGATGATCGCGACCATGGTGTCCTCGGAGCTGCTGCGGCCGATGGTGTCGCCGTGCCAGGCGACGCTGTCGGAGCCGTCGCGGTAGCAGCACAACCCGACCGTGGTGAAGGGCTCGCCGAGCTCGCCCGCGTAGATGTCGTTGAGCCGGCGCCGCAGCCGGGCCAGCAGCGGATGGGGCGGCTCGTCGACGGTGAGGTCGTGAAAGCTGACCAGCCGCGGCACGTCGACCACCCGGTCATACATCTGGCGGCGTTCCTCTCGCCAGGGCACGGCCGATAGCAGGCCTTCGAGCAGGTCGTCGGCATCGGTGAGCCAGCCCGCGCGGATCTCGATAAAGGCGCCGTCACCGAGTTCTCTGCGCTCGGTGTGCTGGAACAGGGAGCCTTGTACCGCCATCTCCACGACGCCGAGTCTATCGCACATCCGTTCGATGAAGGGGGGGACGGCGGCGTGAGCGGCTACCGTTTTCACTGTGGGTGTGGTTGAGCTGGGCACCAATTCCGAGGTGGGCACGCTGCGGATCGTCATCCTGCACCGCCCCGGCGGCGAGCTGCGGCGGCTCAATCCGCGCAACATGGACCAGTTGCTCTTCGACGGGTTGCCCTGGGTCGCCCGCGCGCAAGACGAACACGACAAGTTCGCCGAGCTGCTGGGTTCCCGCGGCGTGCAGGTGCTGCTGTTGTCGGACCTGCTGGCCGAGGCGCTGACCCACAGCGGGGCCGCGCGGATGCAGGGCGTCGCCGCCGCGGTCGACGCGCGCCGGCTCGGGGTGCCGCTGGCGCAATCTCTTTCGGCGTACCTGCGGGGACTGGACGCGGGCAGGCTGGCCCAGGTGCTGATGGCCGGCATGACGTTCAACGAATTGCCATCGGACATCCGCACCGACGTGTCGTTGGTGCTGCGCATGCACCACGGGGCCGACTTCGTCATCGAGCCACTGCCCAACCTGGTGTTCACCCGTGACTCGTCGATTTGGATCGGCCCCCGGGTGGTCATCCCCACGCTGGCGCTGCGCGCCCGGGTGCGCGAGGCGTCGTTGACCGATCTCATCTACGCCCATCACCCGCGGTTCACCGGGGTGCGGCGCGCCTACGAGTCGCGCACCGCTCCGGTCGAGGGGGGTGACGTGCTGCTGCTCGCCCCCGGTGTGGTCGCGGTCGGCGTGGGCGAGCGCACCACCCCGGCGGGCGCGGAAGCGTTGGCCCGCAGCCTTTTTGACGACGACCTCGCGCACAAGGTGCTGGCGGTGCCGATCGCCCAGCGGCGCGCGCAGATGCACCTGGACACGGTGTGCACGATGGTCGACACCGACACCGTGGTGATGTACGCCAACGTCGTCGACACGCTTTCGGCGTTCACGATCGAGCGCACGCCGGACGGCGTTGCCATCAGCGACGAGGTGCCGTTTCTGGAGGCCGCCGCCAAGGCGATGGAGATCGACAAGCTGCGCGTCATCGACACGGGGTTGGACCCCGTCATCGCCGAACGGGAGCAGTGGGACGACGGCAACAACACGTTGGCGTTGGCGCCCGGCGTCGTCGTCGCCTACGAGCGCAACGCGCAGACCAATGCCCGCCTGCAGGACGCGGGCATCGAGGTGCTGACCATCGCGGGGTCCGAGTTGGGCACCGGCCGCGGCGGCCCCCGCTGCATGTCCTGCCCGGTCGCCCGCGACCCGCTTTAACGTCGAGATTGCCGCGCACACACTAGCGCCAGCTGGGCAGCCAGATCTCCATGTCCCAGGTCTGTTGCGAAATCGGCAGGCCGGTGAGCACCGGGAAGAGCCAGGCGAAGTTGGTCACCACCAACGCCACGTAGCAGCACACGGCGATCAGCCCGAGCGTGCGTCGTTCCGAGCTGAGCCCGCGGGCGCGGCCCGGCTGGTAGAGGATGTCGCCACAAATCAGGGCGATCCCCATCACCAGGAACGGCGCCATCGTCGCCGCGTAGAAGAAGTACATCTGGCGGTCGATGTCGGCGAACCAGGGCAGCCACCCGGCGCAATACCCGGTCAGCACAACGGCGTAACGCCAGTCGCGCCGGACGAAGGTGCGCCAGGCCGCATATAGGAGAACAGGCACCGCCAACCACCACATGGCCGGAGTGCCCACCAGCATCTCGGCCTTGACGCACGACTGCGCGCCGCACCCGAAGACGTTCTGCTGATCGATCGCGTACAGCACCGGCCGCAACGACATCGGCCAGCTCCACGGCTTGGACTCCCACGGGTGGTAGTTCCCGGCGGCGTTCGTCAGGCTCTTGTGGAAATCGAAAGCCTTGTCGGTGTAGTGCCATAGCGAGCGGATGGCGTCGGGCAGCGGCACCACCGAGTGGGGGCCGATCGACTGGCCCACCTCGTGTCGATCGATCGCCGTCTCGGACGCGAACCACGGCGCGTAACTGGCCAGGTACACCGCGAGCGGGACGAGCGCGAGCGCGTACGCGGTGGGGATCAGGTCACGCCGCAAAACGCCCCGCCACGGGTTGGGCACCTGGTACTGGCGCCGCGCCGCCACGTCGAACGCCAACGACATCGCACCGAAGAACACCACGAAATACAGCCCGGACCACTTTGTCCCGCAAGCCAATCCGAGCAGGACGCCCGCCAGGAAGCGCCACCAGCGCACCCCCAGCCGCGGGCCCCACACCGTCTCGGCGGCGCGCCCCTCAAACAGCGCGACGTGCATGCGCTGGCGCACCTGATCCCGGTCGACGATCAGCGCGCCGAACGCCGCGACCACGAAGAAGGTGAGGATGCCGTCGAGCAGCGCGGTCCGCGCGGCAACGAAGCTGACGCCGTCGCAGATCACCAGCACGCCGGCGATGGCGCCGACCAGCGTCGAGCGGCTGATCCGCCGGACGGTCCGCATCACCAAAACCACCAGCACCACACCGAGCAGAGCGCCGGTGAACCGCCAGCCGACGCCGTTGTACCCGAAGATCGCCTCGCCGATCGCGATCAGCTGCTTGCCCACCGGCGGATGGACCACCAAGCCGAACCCGGGGTTGTCCTCCACCCCGTGGTTGTGCAGCGCCTGCCAGGCCTGCGGCGCGTAATGCTTCTCGTCGAAGACGGGTGTGCCGGCATCGGTCGGCGAACCCAGATTGAGGAATCGGGTGATCGCCGCCAGTACGGCGATCACGCCCGTGACGACCCAGCCGCGGATTTGATCGGTGGGCCCGAAGTCGGCCACCGGAACCATCGGACCCGGGCTGACGACGGGCACGACACGCTCCGGGCCGGCATCTTCTACGTTCAAGGACGCTTCGCGGGGCGGGGCGGACATCGGTGTCGATCGTAGGCTGTCCGTCATGACCACTGGCCGCCTGTTGCTGGGCGCGACCCCGTTGGGCCAGCCGTCGGACGCCTCGCCCCGCCTGATCGACGCCCTGGCCCGCGCGGACGTGGTGGCGGCCGAGGACACCCGCCGGGTGCGCACGCTGGCGAAAGCGCTGGACGTCGTCATTTCCGGCCGGGTGATCAGCCTGTTCGATCGGGTCGAGGCGGCCCGGGTGGACTCGCTGATCGCCGCCCTCAAGGCGGGCGCGACGGTGCTGGTGGTCAGCGATGCCGGGATGCCGCTGATCAGCGACCCCGGCTTCCGGCTGGTCGCGGCGTGCGTGGAGGCCGACCTTCCGCTGACCTGTCTCCCGGGCCCGTCGGCGGTGATGACCGCGCTGGCGCTGTCCGGCCTGCCGGCGGAGAAGTTCTGTTTCGAGGGTTTCACCCCGCGCAAGAAGGCCGCGCGGCGGACCTGGCTGGACTCGCTGGCCGACGAGCGGCGCACCTGCGTGTTCTTCGAATCGCCGCGCCGCTTGGCCGCGTGTCTGCGCGACGCCGTCGACCGACTCGGCGGTGACCGTCGGGCGGCGATCTGCCGGGAACTGACCAAGGTGCACGAGGAGGTGGTGCGCGGATCGCTCGACGAGCTGGCGGCGTGGGCGGACGACGGGGTGCTTGGCGAGATCACCGTCGTGCTGGCCGGCGCCACCCCACGCGCCGACCTGCCGTCGCTGGTGGCACAGGTGGAGGAGCTGGTCGCCGACGGCGCGCGCGTCAAGGACGCCTGCGGTGAGGTGGCCGACGCGAATCCGGGCGTGCGCTCGCGCCAGCTCTACGACGCGGTCCTGCAGTCGCGCCGCGCGTGAGGGTCAGCCGGCCGAGAACGCGGCGGCGATGCGCGGCTGCCCGACAATGGGGGACGCCTTGTGCAGGCATTCGGCCCATTCGGCGTCGGGATCGGAGTCGGCGGTGATTCCCCCGCCGACGCCGAGCACGGCGCCACCCGCGGGGTCGAACTCGACCGTACGGATGGCGACGTTCAGCTCGCATCCGGCCACGGGGGATGCCAAACCAATTGTGCCGCAATATATTCCGCGGCGATGCGGCTCCCATTGCGAGAGCAGTTGACGGGCCCGGTGTTTGGGTGTCCCGGTGACCGAGGCCGGCGGGAAGGCGGCGTCGAGCAGCGCCGATGTCGGCAGTTCGACGGGAACCCGCGCCGACACGGTGGACACCAGGTGCCACACGCCGGGGGCGCGCCGGACCACCAACAACTCGGGCACGGTCACGGTGCCGACGAGCGCCACCCGGCCGAGGTCGTTGCGCACCAGGTCCACGATCATGATGTTTTCGGCCACCTCTTTCGCCGACGCCCGCAGCGCCGACGGCCAGGCGTCCAGGGGCAGGGTTCCTTTGATCGGGCTGGACGTCACGAGCGTGCCGCGCCGCCGCAGGAAGAGCTCCGGGGACAGCGACGCGACCGCGCCCCACGGCCCGGCGAGATACGCCGCCCGCGCCGGGGAGGTGCGGGCGATGCCGTCGGCGAAGAAGTCCAGCGGGGCGCCCGAGACCGTACCGGTGAAGTGCGTGCACACGCACGCCTGGTAGACCTCGCCGGCGCGGATGGCCTCCAGGCAGTTCAGCACCCCGTCGCGGTGAGCCGCCCGATCGGCGGGCCCCCAGTCGATCCGGCAGTCGCGCTCCGGCGGCGGCGCCGTCGCCAGCGCGGCCGCCAGCCAGTCCGGCATCGGCGCGCCGGACAGGCTTTCGTACCACCACCGCCCGTCCCGGTCGCGGCGCAGGACGCAGTCGGTCCAACCGCCCGCGGCTTCGGGGATCCGGTTCGGCCCGCCGTCGGCGCCGGGATCGGGATAGGAGAGGTAGCCGATCCAGCCGCCGCCCACCGCTTGCGAGTCGACCGTTTGCGAGTCGAGCTGGACCGCGAAGGCGGCGCCGGGATCGACCGGCTGCGCCGGCACGCTCGGGGCGATCACCGCCAGCGCGCCGAACCAGTCGCCGGTCAGCGCGGCCGGCGGCGGCAGCCCGAGGCGTGCCGTGGCGTCGCCCACGGCGCGCAGCACCTGGGGTGCGGCGCCAAGGTCGCCGAGCCGGTCGATACGCACCGCCCTAGCTTGACAGAAGTGCGGTCACCTAGCCGCGGCTGACGTCACGGGCGGTCGCCAGCGCCACCAGCTTGTCCGGGTTGCGCGTCACGTAGAAGTTGGTGATCTTGTCGTCGGCGATTTCCAGCGTGATCACCCCTTCGAGGTGATCGCCGAGGTAGAGCAGCACGGCCGGCGCGCTGTTGCACGTCACCATGTCGACGCGGAACTCCGCGAGCTCCGTCGCCTTGCGGATCAGGCCGACGATGGCCCGGGCCACCCGATCGGCGCCCACCACCGGCCGGCGCGCCGCGGACACCTTGCCGCCGCTGTCCGCCGTCCAGGTGGCGTCGGGCGCGAGCATCGTCATCAGCGTCTCCACGTCGCCGCTGGCGGCCGTCGCGAGGAACTGGGCGGTGATCTGCTCGTTGCGTTGCGGGTCCGTCGCGTCGAACCTCTTCCGCCGCGCCCGTACGTGCTCACGCGCCCGGTGCGCCACCTGCCGAACCGTCGGCGCCGGCTTGCCCACCGCCTCGGCGATCTCGCCGTAGTCGAAGCCGAACACCTCGCGCAATACGAACACCGCCCGCTCGTCGGGGCTCAGCGTCTCCAGCAGAACCAGCATCGCCATCGAAATCGATTCCGCCAGAACGACATCGGTGGAGGGATCCTGCTCGTCGAGCAGCAGCGGCTCGGGCAGCCACGGACCCACGTAGTCCTCGCGGCGACGCGCGTCGGCGCGCAGCGCGTTGAGCGCCTGGCGGGTCACCAGCTGGGCCAGATACGACTTGGTGTCGCGCACCGTCGACAGGTCGACCGCCGCCCACCGCAGATAGCTGTCCTGCAGCACGTCGTCGGCTTCGGTGGCCGAGCCCAGCATCTCGTAGGCGATGGTGAACAGCAGCGGCCGCAGCACGGTGAACCTTTCCGCGTGCTCACTGCCGGCCGGTGGGCGCGTCATCGCAGGGCGATCTCGGCCGGTGCCTGCGCGGGCCTCTTGCCGCCCTTGAACCAGAGGTAGGAGCCGGGCCTGGCGGCCTCGCGCCGGATGGCCCATAGCGTTCCCTTGCAGATGGCCTCTTTGATGGACGCGCCGGTCCGGCCGCCCAGCGCCATGTTCACCGGGGTGTCGTCGGTGCGCGACAGCTGCACCGTGCCGTAGGTGCGGCCGAGGCTGATGCACTGACCGACGAACGCCTGGCTGAGCGGGGCCGGGGCGGTTCCGGCGATGCGGCTGAGCACGGTGTTGGCGGCTTGCGCGCCCAACGGCCCGGCGGCCTGGCAACTCATCCGCAGGGGCTGTCCCGACGGCGCGGCCGCGTCCCCCGCCGCGACGACGTAGGGATTGTCCACACTGGTCAGCGTCTCGTCGGTGAGCAGCCGGCCCACCGCGTCCGTGCTCAGCCCGCTGCGCGCGGCCAGGTCCGGCACGGCGAATCCGGCCGTCCAGATGGTCGCCGCGCTCGGCAGCACAGCGCCGTCGGCGAGCACCACCGCGTCCCAGCGCACCTCGGTCACCACCGCGGACTCCAGCACGTTGACGCCGAAGCCGCGCAGGCGCTTGGCGACCGAGCGCCGGCCCCGCTTGCTCAGCGACGGCCCGAGCGCGGCGCCGCACACCAGGGTCACTTGGCGGCCCTGTTCGGCCAGCTCGGCAGCGGTTTCGATGCCGGTCAGGCCGCCGCCGACGACCGTGACGGGCGCGGCCAGCGGCAGGTCGACGAGCGCATAGCGCAACCGCTGCGCGCTTTCCAGGTCGGCCACCGCGTACGCGAAGTCCGCGAATCCGGGCACCGCCACCGGTGTCGCGCCGGTGCTGCCGACAGCGTAGATCAGGTAGTCGTAGTCGAGCTCGGCGCCCGAGGACAGCAGGACCCGCCGCGCGGTGGCCTCGATGCGGTCGACGGTGTCGACCACCAATCGGATGCCCTCGCCCAGCAACGTGGCGTAGTCGGCGGTCGCGGCGCCGGTGTCGGCGACCAACTGATGCAGGCGGATTCGCTCCACGAAGACGGGGCGGGAGTTCACCAGGGTGATGTCGATGTCCGGACGTTGACGTAGATGGTTCGCGGCCAGTGTTCCGGCGTATCCGCCTCCGACCACGACGACATGAATTTTCTGGGCGGCCACCTCGGTCATTGCTGTCTCCTGTTCTCACGGGCCTGATGCCCTCGAGACACCGCAGGCCGGCCGAGCGTGACAGGCCCGCCCACATTGTGACGCGTCTCACGGGAGCCGCTTCCGGGGCAGGGCCGCACTGCGTCGGACCCGGGGCGGCCCGGGCCGTGCGTGTTAGGCTGCGCTACGCCAATTCGTGACCTGCCCCGCGTCGGATACACGCACCGGAAAACCCAGGCAGTATGGGGCCACTTCAGTGGGCACCGGTGTGTGTTGGGAGAAGCAAGCGTGAAGACGAGGAAGAGCGCGCTGGCCGCTGTCGTGTGCACGGCGATGGTGCTGAGCGGATGCGGTGGCAAAAGCGATCCAGGCCCACTGTCCGCGATGGTCAGTCCGGCCATTCCGCCCACCGCTCAGGAAATCCCAAACCCGCTGCGCGGCCAGTACGAAGACGGCTTGAATCCGCTTTTCCCGCAAGGCAATTCCGCGCAGCAGCGGTACGCTGCCTGGCCCGCTTCGGATGACGCCAGCTTGCGGGTTTCGTGGCGGCAGTTGCAGCCGGTCGACCCGCGCACGCTGCCCGCCGACGCTCCCGACGACCGCAAGTTCGACTTCAGCGTGATCGACGACACGCTGGCGAAACTCGGCAGCCGAAACATGAGGCTGACCCTTGGCGTGTACGCGTACAAATCCTGTTGCGACGATTCCTATCCGGACAACACCAACATCGCGATTCCGGACTGGATCCGCCCCGCGGCCACCAGCTATCCCGCAACGCCGAACGGTTCCGGACCCCGTGTGGCACAGGTGGTCCCGAATTGGAACGACGCCGGCTACCTGAACGGTTTCGGGCAGTTGCTCGCCGCGCTCGGGCGGCGCTACGACGGCGATGAGCGCCTCAGCGTGTTCGAGTTCTCCGGATACGGTGATTTCGGCAAGACCAGCCTCGCGTACGTGCGTGACGCGCTCGGTGCACCCGGGCCGGCGCCGGACGAGAGCATGCCGAAGTTGGGCTATTACAGCCAGTTCCGTGATCAGAGCATCACCAAAGCGTCCATCGGGCAACTGGTCGCGGCGAACGTCGGCGCGTTCCCCCACACCCAACTGGTGGTCACCGCCGAGAATCCGGAGATCGTCCGCGAGTTGTTCGCCGACGACGTGACCAAAAAACTGTCCGCACCGGTCGGCGTCCGCGCGGATTGTCTTGGGGTGCAGTCCCCCCTGCCGGAATGGGCCGAGTCCAGCGACTCGCACTACGTGCGGTTCAACGACGCCGCCGTCAACACGATCAAGCAGCGGCTCACCTCGGCGCTGGTGATCAGCCAGTGGTGCCGGTTGCCGAACGGGACCGACCAGCGGTCGTACTACGAGAAGGCCCTGCACGACGTCGTCAGGTATCACGTCTCGATGACGGCGAGCGCCGACTTCCCCGACCGGGATGCGACGTCGGCGATGGACCCCAAGCTCTATCTCCTCTGGGCCAAGGCGAACACCTCCGCCGGTTACCGGTATTCGGTGGAGGCCAAGCCGGGATCGCAGTCCATCCGGGACAAGGTGGCTTCCATCTCGGTCGTCTGGACCAACTACGGCTCGGCGGCGGCCACCGAGCAATGGGCGCCCGGTTACAAGCTGGTCGATTTCTCGGGAGCGGTGGTCCGCACCATTCCGGCGACGGTCAATCTCAAGACGCTGTCGCACGACGACTCCAGCCAGTCACGCGAGGAGGCGGTTCCCGAGTCGTCGACCGAGTCGGTGCGCGTCGACGTGACGGGCCTGGCGCCCGGGCACTACACGCTGCGCGCGTCCGTGGAATGGCAGCAGCACAAGCCGGGCGCCTCGCACGTGGTGAACTACGCGCCGATGGCGCTGGCCCGCGACGGCCGCGACGGTTCCGGCCTGTATCCGATCGCCACGCTGGACATCGCGAGCGACGCCTCCACCGCCGGTCAATGACGCGCAGCGGCCCGCAAGGACCGCCTTTGTCACCGTCGACCAGCGCCGCACAAGTTGCTCGTTAGCCCGGATGAAGCGGGTATTGCGTGATACGTTTTTGCTGACTGAAACCGATCGTGACCTGCCCGGGTCCGCCTAAACACGGGATCCGCCTCGAGACCGTCCCCCGCCCGGCTGGGATGCATGCCCGTATCGGAGGAGACCGTGCCGCGCAGCCTGGACCTGGTCGTCACCTCCGTCGCCACGCAGCTGATGGAAGCCACCGCAGCCACGGCCACCCTGGTGAGCCAGAAGGTGCTCGCGCAACTCGTCGAGCAGTTCGACGTGGACGCCAGCTTCTTGCGACACCTCGACCCGCAGACCCGGGCCTCGGCGCTGGTCGCCGAGTGGCCACCCCGGACGGACGCCGCGGATCCGGATCCGACGGCCTTCGCCCAGCTGGACATCGCGGAGTCGGTCCTCGCGCAGTGCGGGCACGGCCGCAAACCGGTGGTGATCCGGCCGGCGCAGTCGAAACGCTATGTTCGGCGCCGGCTGGGCGGCGCCAAAGTGGCCGCCTCGCCCTCGGTGGCGGCCGCACCGCTGGTCTCGGGTGAGACCACCACCGGCTTGCTCGGCTTCGTCAAGTTCGGCGCCCGCAAGTGGGAGCAAGACGAGATCAACACGCTCGAGGCCGTCGCCGCGCTGTTCGCGCAGGTGCAAGCGCGCATCGCGGCCGAAGAAAAGCTCCGCTATCTCGCCGAGCACGACGATCTGACCGGCCTGTACAACCGTCGTGCCCTGGTCGCGCACCTGACCGAACGGCTGTCGGCGGGACGCGCCGGGCCCATCGCGGTGCTGTACCTCGACCTCGACCGGCTCAAGCCGATCAACGACTACCTCGGCCACACCGCCGGTGACTGGTTCATCCGGGTCTTCGCGCAACGCATCCGGATCTGCGCTCCCAACAGCACGATCGCCCGGCTGGGCGGGGACGAGTTCGTCGTCGTGCCCGACCAGCCGATGGCGCCGGAAGCCGCCGAGTCGTTCGCCCGTCGCCTCTCGGCGATGCTCTGCGAGCGCCTAGCCATCGGCGGCCACGTGATCAGCCGGACGGTCAGCATCGGGCTCGCGGTGGGTGTTCCGGGGCTGGACAACTGCACCGACCTGCTCCGCCGGGCCGACGAGGCCGTGCTGACGGCGAAACGCGGTGGCGGTAACCAGATTGCGGTGTCCACCGATGACATGTCCCTCAAACGCGCGTTCCGCAACGACATCGAGCTGCATCTGCAGGGCGACATCGGCAGCGAGGCGTTGCTGCTGCACTACCTGCCGGAGGTCGACCTGTCGACGGGCGCCATCGTGGGCGCGGAGGCGCTGGTGCGGTGGCGGCACCCGATTTGGGGGCTGCTGCTGCCGGATTCGTTCATCGGGATCGCCGAATCGACCAACCTGGCGATGGAGTTGGGCCGCTGGGTGCTGCGCAACGCATGCGCCGAGTTCAGTCGCTGGCAGGCCAACGGTGTCGGCCGGGAGGCCGTCCTGCGGATCAACGTGTCGCCCATCCAGCTCATCAGCCGCGGCTTCGTGCGCGGCGTCGCCGACACCATAGACGAGTTCGGCATCGAAGCCGGCTCGGTGTGCCTGGAAATCACCGAGCGCGCCGTGGTCCACGACATCGATACCACTCGAAAAACCCTGGCGGAGCTCAAGGAAGTCGGGGTCCAGCTGGCCATCGACGACTTCGGCACCGGTTATGCGGTGTTGTCGCACCTGAAATCCCTGCCGGTCGACATGCTCAAGATCGACACCGGATTCGTGCGCGATCTGGGCAACAACGCCGGTGATCTGGCGATCGTTCGCGCGATCATCGGGCTGGCCGAGGCGTTCGGCCTGGAAGTGGTGGCCGAGGGAGTTGAAACACCGGACGCGGCAATGATTTTGATGCAGCACGGGTGTCGCCGGGCGCAGGGTTTTTTGCTGTCGCGCCCCGTCCCCGGCGACGAGATGGAAGCGCTGCTGGCCGCGCGGTGGCTGCCGATGCCATTTTTGGCCGACCTCAAGGTGTTGCCGACGAGCGCCATCTAGCATCGCCGACGCCCGCGACCTTCGCACACAAGGAGGTGGCCCATCCGGCGTTCGGTCTAGCGCTCACCCGGAGGAATGAAGACGAAGTTGTTGACGTAGACGCCGCGAGGCGCCCAGTCGGTGTCGCGGTCGCCGACGTTGGCCGGGTCTTGGTGCTCGTCAGGGTCGAACTCGTCGATCGGCCGCCGGACGCCATCGAGGTCGAAGTAGCCGGAGTAGCCGAACTCGCGCAACAACGCCGTGATCTCGGCGACGGCGTTGGGGTAATGGCGTTGCTCGGCTTCCACCATGATCGCGGGCCGGTTGCGCGCGAGTGTTTGTGCGGCACCGCGCAACACGGCGACTTCATGGCCCTCGACGTCGACCTTGATCATGCCGATGTCGTCCAAGCCCAGGTCGTCAAGCCGCTTGATCGGCACGTCGACACTGCGAATTCCGCTGCTGTCGACGTCGCTGAGGGCATTGGTGGCGTCGATGGTGCTGCGGCCCGGCTCGGACTCGACCACTCGCATCGTCCCCACGCCGGCCGTGTCCGACAGGGCGATCGCCTCCACCTTCACGGGGGCGCCGACCGCGCCGAACATCGCAACCAGATCGCGAGCCTGAGCCGGCCGGGGTTCGAATGCGATCACCGATCGCGACGACGCGAGCATCGCGATCGAGAACTGGCCGACGTCGGCGCCGATGTCCAACGAGACCCGGTTGGGATCGCATAAGGAAACCGCCAGCTGCACGTCCGCCCGGGTTTGCCCAAGGTGTTGCAAGATGCGGTACTTCCGCCGCCAGAACAAACGGGGCGCGAGTGTCTGTACCGCGGGCGCCAGCCAACGTTTGGCCGATCGAGCCAGAGGCATCTTGCGGTCTCCTGAGCGATTCGCGGAGCCACCAGCCTAGTAGATGGCGCGCCCATTCCAATATCGGTCGCGTGCCGTGGCCGGCACGCCCATGAAGGGACGCGCCCGCGCCGGCCGCCAGTCAACTTGGCCGGAATATGTCGGAAGATGTACATGATTGACGGATGATGTGGGGCAGCGCTGCATCGTTACCAACACCCGTTGGTGCGCTTCACGTAGGGAGCGCCGGCGACCGGAGAGGTGTCAGTCCTTGGATCTGAGGGAGGGCGTGAGGTCGGTGCGCAGAATGCCGACGTTGCCTTTGCAGGTGTTGGTCGGCACGGCGCGGACGTTGAAGAAGGCCGCACTGCCCGTCGCCGTCTGTGTGGCTCTCTTACTGAACGGGTGTGCCGGCCGTGGCGATCCCGAGCTGGTGACCGCGATCACCAGTCCCGCGATACCGCTGTCCGTCCAGGACGTACAGAATCCGCTCCGCGGTCAGTACGAAGACCTCTTGATACCCTTGTTCCCGCAAGCGAATTCGGCGCAGCGGCGGTACCCGGCCTGGCCCGCGTCGGATGACGCCAGCTTACGCGTCACGTGGCGGCAGTTGCAGCCCACGGACCCCGGTACGCTGCCTACGGATGCTTCTGACGACCAGAAGTACGACTTCAGCGTGATCGATGACGCGCTGACGAAGTTGGCCGCCAGAAACATGCGGATGACTCTTCGCGTGGTCGCCTACCACTCCTGTTGTGACACCGTGTTTCCGAACAACACGAACATCGCGATTCCCGACTGGATCCGGTCGGCCGCCACCGACCACGCGGGCCCGCAACGCTATTGGTGGACCCCCGGCGTGACGCAGGTGGTGCCCAAGTGGAACGACCCGCGGTACCTTGACGCCTTCGGACAGCTACTCGCCGCGCTCGGACGACGGTATGACGGCGACGAGCGGCTCAGCGTTTTCGAGTTCTCCGGCTACGGGGATTGGAGCGAGAACCACATCGCGTACCTGCGCGACAAGCTGGGCGCTCCCGGCCCGTCGGCTGAGGAGAGTATGGCGAAGCTGGGCTACTACAGCCAGTTTCGTGATCAGAGCATCACCATCGCATCGATCAGGCAGCTGGTGGCGGCGAATGTCAACGCATTTCGCCGGACGCAATTGGTGACGACGCTGCTGAATCCGGAAATCGTGCGCGAACTGCTCTCCGATGACGTCACAAAGAAACTGTCCGCGCCGGTGGGTGTGCGAGCCGATTGCCTTGGCGTGATCGCGCCGTTGCCCGGCTGGGTCGAATTAGAAGGCTCGCACTATGTGCAGTTGAAGGATCCGGTCATCGCCGAATTGAAGGCGAGGCTGATCACGGCGCCGGTCATCAGCGAATGGTGCCTGTTGCCGGACGGCACCTCGCCGCAGTCCTACTACCAGAAGGCCCTGCACGACGTCATCAAGTATCACGTCGCGATGACATCGAGTTGCGACTTCGCGGACGCGGAGTCGGCGACCGCGATGGACCCTGCCCTGTACCTGTTGTGGGCACAGGCCAACGTGTCCGCGGGGTATCGGTATTCGGTCGAAGCGCGGCCGGGTCCGCAATCGGTGCGCGACGGTGTGACGACGATTGCCGTGACGTGGACCAACTACGGTTCTGCCGCCGCAATCGAGAAATGGGCTCCGCGCTATCAACTGGTGAATTTCGAGGGAGCGGTGGTGCGCACACTGCCGACCACCGTCAACCTGAAGACCCTGGTCCAGGCTGAAACCGGCGGCAAGTCCGGCAACGAACCCGCGCCGGCGTCGTCAACCGAGTCCGTGAGGCTCGACCTGGCCGGCCTGGCGCCGGGCAACTACACGCTGCGGGCGTCGGTGGAGTGGCAACAGCACAAGCCAGACGCATCGCACGTGGTCGACTACCCGCCCATGCAGTTGGCGCGCAACGGGCGCGACGGTTCCGGCGGCTATCCACTGGCCACGGTCAACATCTCGCGCGATGTGTTGACCGCCGGACCCCGACCGTGAAGAACACCGGAGGCGGTCCGGCGAGGTCTTCGACTGCGCAGAGGTCTCAACATCGCTTTTCGGGCAAACGCTGCGTGACGATGCTGGAATAATGTTCAATGATTTTTGCCCATCCGGATAGCCGACCGGATGGATGCTTTCGCGGTGCCAGAGCTTTCAGAAAGGCCGTTGGTCGATGGATTTCCGTACCTTTGTCCGGATTCTCGTCGCACACTGGAAGCTGGCACTGGCCGCGGTGCTGGCGTGCACGGTCGGTGCCGCGGCCATCACCGCATTGCAGACCAAGCACTACCAGTCGTCCACCACGGTCCTCATCTCGTTCTCCGGGGCCACCGACCTGACCGAGCTGTATAACGGCACGCTCACGGCGCAGGAACGGCTCTCGTCGTACGCCCAGATCGCCGGCGGCCGGACGGTGGCGGATCGCGCGATCAAACAGCTGCAACTGCAGATGAGCGCCGACGACCTGCTGAGCCAAAGCCAGGTGAAATACACCGCGAAATCGCAGCTGTTCACCATCACGGTCAAAGACACGGACCCGCGGCGGGCGGCGGCGCTGGCGGGCGCGATGGCTGACCAATTCGCTGCGATCATCCCCACGCTGGGCGTCGGTTCGCGTCCGGACGTTCCGAATTCCGGGAACCGACCCGAAGCCACGGATGCCCCGTCGCCCCCGGGCCAGCCCAGGGAAACCCCCGGCGGGCAAGAGCCGACGGGGAAGCAGGTGCCGGTGGCGAGGGCGCGGGTGGTGGAGCCGCCCCGGGTACCCGATCGACCGGTTACCCCGGCCCCGGTACGCAACATGGCCATGGGCCTCATCGCCGGCCTACTTCTGGGCATAGCCGTGGCGCTAACCCGCGAGGCGAGCGACCGCACCGTGCGCACGCGCGAAAAGCTGGAACAGCTATCGGGATTGCCGACGCTGGGCGAATTGCCGCGGCGGCGCGGCGGCACCCCGCGCTTCGGCACCGACGTCACATTCGACGACGCCGTGCGCGATCTGCGTACCCGGTTGCGCAGGGCGATGGGGCCCGACGGTCGGCGGGTCCTGGTGGCGGCACCTTTCGGCGGCGAGGGAACCACCACGACCGTCCTCAACCTGGCGCGGGCATTCGCCGAAGTCGGCGAGGATGTACTCGTCGTCGAGGGCGACACTCGCCGGCCCGTGATCGCCGGTTCCCTGAAGGTGGAATCGGGAGAGGGTCTGGGCAACGCCCTGGCGAACCCCGCGATCGCAGCGGAAGCGGTGAAACCGACACCCTTTCCGAGGCTGTTCGTCCTCGCGTCGCGCGCCGCCCGCCGCGAGACCCTGCCCTGCAGCGCATATCCGCCGGAAGTGATCGACGATGTGCTGGAAAGCTTCTCGTCACGATTCGACCGGATAGTGGTCGATGGGCCGCCGGTGCTCGCGACGGCCGACGCCAGTCTGCTCGCCGGCGCCGTTCAGGCAACGGTCCTGGTCGTGCGGGCGGGCCGCACCACCGTGGACGAACTCCACGACGCGGTGGCGACTCTGCGCTCGGCCAACGCGCAGATCGTCGGTACGGTGCTGACCGACGCCCGGCTGTCGTTACACCGCCGGGCCGCCTCCCAGGCCTACCGCGCGAAGGCCAGCCCGTCGACGTGATGCTCTACGTGCGCAGTCGCCACCGCCTGGCCATGAGCGGAGCTTCGCTGGCGCTGTTCCTGTTTGGATGTTTCGTCTACGGCGTGCTCTCGGTACGACTCACGACCGAGGGCATCATGCTGATCGGCGCCACATTCTGCCTCGTCGTCTACTGGGTGAGGCCGGAGGCAATGGTCTGGGTCGCTTTGGTCGGTGCGTTCGCGGCGCTGCCCCAGGGTCTGCACGTCGGCAAGGTCATCGGTCCAGCGGTCGTCTACCTGTACCTGGTGGCGGCGATATTGGCGATCGGTTATCTGATCCCGATCGTGAAACCGCGATTCTCCGACTATTGGTTGCCCGGCCTGTTCACGCTCGTCGTCGTCATTTCCACGGTGGCCGGATTCGAGAATGGGCATGACGCCACGATCGTGCTGCGGGAATCGCTGAGCATGCTCGAAATGGCGGTGGGGTTCGTGCTGGCGATGTTGGTCGTGTACGGCGACTACATCAAGTGGTCGATCCGCGTGATGGCCGTCATCCTGTGGTTTTCCGCGGGCATGGCAATCGTGAGTTCGCTGCATGCCATCCGGCTCGCGGGCAGGGCCGAAAGCCTGGGGGCGGCGACCGGCGCCGACCAGGCTGTCCGCATCATCCTCACCACCCAATCGCCGGCCACCGCCACGCTCAGTGCGTTGGTGGCCGCCGCGATCGTGGGCCGTCTCAGGCTCGCCACCCTCCTGACGTTGGGTCCGCCCGCGCTGGTCATCTCGCTGCTCTCGTTCTCCCGCAACACGCTCATCTCGATGGGCGTGGCGGCGGGTGTCGCTTTCCTGATCAGCTTGAGTGCGTCGACGGTGCGCCGGACCGCCTTCATTGGCGTGATCTGCGCGACGGTCATTGCGGTGACAGTGCCGGGATCGCTGTTCCTGCTGCAGGGCTCGGACGCCGGTGCGTGGCTCGCCGACCAGCTCGCGGCCTTCAATGAGCGAGTGCTCGGCGGGGTTTCGTCAAGCGCTCTCGCCGTAGACGAATCGGCGCTGGAGCGGCTGCGAGAAATCTCCTTGCTGAACCGCTCGATCAGCCAGGCTCCCGTATTCGGCCACGGCCTGGGCTACGCCTATCAGCCGCCGAAAGGCGACGATGAGTTTTCCGCGAAGTTCTACCCCGCCTACTCCCACAACTTCTACCTGTGGTGGCTGGCCAAAGCGGGGGCGGTGGGCATGGCGGTGTTCGCCCTGTTCGCGCTGACACCGTTGGTCAAGGCGGTGCGGTGCCGGACCGCGCCGGCGAAGGTCAGCGTGGCGGTCACCGCCGGCCTCCTCGCGATATCCGTGGTGTGGCCGTTGCCGGAGATGCCGTCGGATTCCCTCGCCTTGGGCCTCGCCCTGGGCGCGGCGATGGGGTTCGCCGGCCTGCGTGACCGAGAGCGAGACGCGAGCCGCGCGGTCGTCGGCGACACGCCCGCGTTGACGACGGCGGGAGCCAACTGAAGTGGGCACGCCGAGCGGCCGACCCGTGTACTTTGACGCCGAGGCCAATCACCGTGGGAGCTGACCGAATGCCGATTGTCCGTTTTTTCGACCACCCCCGCCACGCACCGATGTGCGATCGCTCTTTCGGGCAGCGATGATCTCGGTCATCCACGTCGGGCCGGGCGTCTACAGCTTCGGCGGAACGCAGACCGTGATTCGAGTCATCCGTGACCACAAGATGGGCGCGGACGACATCCGCGTCCTGTCGACGTGGGAGGGCCGGCACCACGCGAAGAACTTGGTGCTGACCGCGCGCGCGGCGGCCGTGCTGGCCCGCGCACCCCGCACGACCATCGTGCACTTCCACATCGCGGACGGCGGAGCGTGGCTGCGCGAGGGGGCGTTGATTCGGCTGGCCAAGGCGCGGGGCCTGCGGATTGTCGCGACGCTGCAGGGCGCCGACGTCGCCAGGGAAGCCCTTCGGCACCGCCGCTTTATCGGTGCCACCCTGCGCCGCGCCGACCACCTGATCGTGTTCTCGGAGGACGCGCGGGCCACCGTTGCGCAGCTGGCTCCGCGGGTGCCGAGCACCATCTCGGTGAACCCGGCGCCGATCGACTGGGACGCGCCCGGGGCTAGCACGACACCGCCGGTGGCGCTCTTCGCCGGGACCATCGGCCTGCGCAAGGGGGTCGACACGCTCGCCGCGGCATGGCAGCTGCTGCTCGACGAGGGCATCGAAGGCCAGTGCCGGGTGGTCGGGCCCATCGACGACTACACGCCTCCGCAGCTGGAGCGCTTCTCGGTGGAACCCGCGGTACATCCGGACGCGATCCCCGAGTTGATCCGGTCCGCGCGGGTGGTGGTGCTGCCGTCGCGCGCCGAGGCGATGCCGCTGATCGTGACCGAGGCCCTGGCCGGCGCGCGCCCGGCCGTATCGACGCCCGTCTCCGGCACGCCGGGCATTGTGCCCGACCCGAAAATGCTTGTCCCTGTTGATGATCCGCCCGCATTGGCAGCGGCGATCGGGCGGTACCTTCGCGATCCGGAGCTGGCGGAGCGCGACGGGCTCAAGGGGCAGGCGCACATCGCTGCGACGCGCAGCCCCGAAGTCATCGGCGCCGAGCTCCGCCGGATCTACGAGAGCCTCGGCGTTGGAGCGGATTGAGCTCAGCGGGCCGGCGCTGAAGGTCAGCGCGGTCGGTTTCGGGTGCGGGGGTTTGATGCAGGCGCCGTTCCGCAAGGAGCGGATGGCCGTGCTGGGCAGCGCGGTTGAGCACGGCATCACGCACTTCGACACCGCGCGGATGTATGGCCTCGGCATGGCGGAGTCCGAGCTGGGGGTGTTCCTGCGCACCGTGAATCGCGACGCGGTGACGGTGGCCACCAAGTTCGGCATCGACGTCGGCGGGGCGGCCCGGCGTCTCGGCCGCTTCCAGGCGCCTGCGCGGGCGGTGCTGCGCAAAGCCCCGGCGCTGCGGCGCGCGGTCAAGCGACAACAGGAACCGGACCTGACCCCCCGGCGCTACGACGCGGCGGTCGCGACCCGCAGCCTGGACCAGAGCCTGGCGGCGCTGGGCGTCGACTACGTCGACATCTTGTTCGTCCACGGCCCAAGGCCTTTCGATACCGTCGCCAGCGATGAACTCGGGGAGTTCTTCGAACGGGCGCACCGGCAGGGCAAGATTCGCGCATGGGGCGTCTCTCAAGACGAGGGTCTCGAGGCCGACTTCGCCGCGGCATTCGCACCCAAGGGCGTCAGCCAGGTCCGCGGCGACCTGGTTGATCCGCCGCCCCGTCCCGCCGACATCGCGTTCGGGGTACTCAACCGGTCCTACGCGACGCTGTCCGCGGCGTTGCTGGCAGACGCCCGGATGTCAGAACAGTGGCGCGAATCCCTCCAGGTGGACCCGCTGGCCCCCGGTGTGTTGCCGAGGCTGATCCTCGCGTCGGCGGCCACGGCCATTGGTTGTCGCGCGATTCTCTACAGCAGCACCGACCCGCGGCGGGTCGCCGACGCGGCGGAATCCGTCTCGTCGCCGCCGGACGCGGGGCTCCTGACGCGTTTTCTCGCTCTCGCCCAGCAGTTTCGACGGGGCCCCGCCGTGTGATCCGCGGTCCGGCGCAGTTCGCCCCCAACACGACGATCCGAACCGATGTCGTGGTGGTCGGGGCCGGCCCGATTGGCATCGCGATTGCGCTGGAACTCGCGGCCGCGGGCGTCGAGGTGGCGTTGATCGAAAGTGGTTTGGAGCGTGCGGACCGCGCGGCACAGGAGCTGGCGATGTTCGACTCGCGCCAGGACGACTACTTTCATTCACGCAGTGAGGTGGCCGTTCGCCGGCAGGTGGGCGGAACCTCGGCGTTGTGGGGCGGACGATGTGTCAAGTTCGACGCCATCGACTTCGAGAATCGGCCCATCACCGCGCATTCGCCCTGGCCGATTGGGTTCGACGATGTCGAGCCCTACCTGCAGCGGGCCTGCGACTGGGCGGGATGCGGGCAGGCGGTATTCAATGCGCGGGACATCCCGGAGTTGGCGCAGCGGGACTTGGTCGTGGGGCTGCCCGATGAACAGGTGCGCACCACCGATCTCGAACGCTGGTCGTTGCCAACGCGTTTCGGGCGCGAATACCGCGCCGAGTTGCGCAACACCCCCGGCCTGACGGTGTGGACCGGCCTGACGTGCACCGAGGTGGTGACCACCGAAGCCGGTGACGCCGTCGACCATCTCGTCGTCAAGACGCTTAGTGGACTGGAGGGCAGAGTCGTTGCGGCGGACTACATCCTTGCCACCGGCGGCCTGGAGGCCACCCGCCTGCTGCTCGCGTCGGATCGTCATCATCCGGCCGGGCTGGGCAACGCGGGCGGCCACCTCGGGCGTTGGTACATGTCCCACGTCGAGGCCCGGGTCGCCCGTGTGCACTTCACCAGCGACGACGTCATCTACGAACACGAGAGGGACCGCGAGGGCGTCTACATCCGCCGCCGTTTCACGTTCACTCCACAGCTGCAGCGCGAACTCGGGATGCCGAATGCCGCTGTCTGGATGGTGAATCCGCCGATCAGCGATCCGGCACATGGCAGCGGAATCCTGTCAGGTGTCTACCTGACGTTGATCTCCCCGCTGGGGCGCTTCCTGCTCGCGGCGGCCATCCGCGAGGCCCATACCAAAACCACGGGTCCGCCGCGCGTCGCCGCGCACCTGCGTAACATCATCCGAGACCTGTTCGGTTCCATCCGATTCGCGGTCCGGTTCTCCTACGCGCGATTCCTGCGCCGGGGCCGCAAGGCGCCGGGCTTCTTCGTCGAGGGGTCGGGCAATCGGTACGTGCTGCACTACCACGGCGAGCATCTTCCGCACTGGGACAGCCGCATCGAGCTGACCGACGAACGCGACGCCCTCGGCATGCGCAGGATACGCACCCACATGTATTTCTCCGACGCCGACTACGAAAGTGTGCGCAAGGCAATCGATCTCATCGACGAGCACCTGCGCCGCCACCGCGTCGGACACGTGGAGTGGCTCGCCGACGACGTCGAGGCCTTGGTACACGATTTTATGCAGGGCTACGCCGGCTTTCATCAGGCCGGCACAACTCGGATGTCGGCGACCGCCGACGGCGGCGTCGTGAACCCGGATCTTCAGGTGCACGGGGTGCGCGGGCTGTACGTCGCGAGCACCTCGGTCCTGCCGACGTCGAGCCAGGCCAACCCGACGCTGCTCGGGATAGCGCTCGGTGTGCGGCTCGCGGAGCGGCTCATCGGTGCTCGATTGGCGCGGCCCGGGATTCCCGGCGGCCGAGGCGTGTGGCCTCGCGCTTCCGACGGATGATCGTTCACGGGCTGAATTCGCTTATCGCCCATCGTGTTTGCGGACAGCGAAACGGGAGCCGTCGCGGGGTGGAGTCACTTGACTACCTCGAACAGCCAGTGATGACCGCGCGCCGTGGCCAGCGGGCGGAACTCCCGTGGCGAGCGGGCCATGAGTTCCTTGAATGCCCGCATCTCATGATCGCGGTCGGGGAACTCATCGAAGTAGATCAGCGTACCCGGCTTGAGAAACGGCTCCGCCCAACTCAGCACCGTGGCAGCGCTGGAGTACACGTCGCAGTCGACGTTGATAATCAACTGGTCGTGTTCGGGGACGTCGAACTTCGGGAGGCTGTCGTCGAACCAGCCGACGACGAACGAGACGCGGGCATCGTCGATCTTCGGCGGCTCGCCACCGACGTCGAAGTGGCCGGCTCCCAGGCCGGGCCGCCAGTCCTGCGGCAGGCCTTCGAAGCTGTCGAAACCGATCAGCCTCGCTTCAGGATGCGGGAGGTGCTGCGACCACCACCGCATCGAGCGGCCCTCGAACACACCGAATTCGAGGTACAGGGGCTTTCGCCCGCAGACCTTGGCCAGCGCTCGCTCGAACAAGGCAAAATGGTCGGCGACGACGTCTACCGTTGGATTGGAAAAATCGTGCGCCAGCCAATGGCCGAGCTCGAGGTAACTGAGCACGGAACGCAGATTCGCCAGCCGGCTGGACGTCACTCGACGGCCGGCCTTCATCAGCGATAGGCGGACTTTGGCTTTTGCCGTGCCGCCGACTCGATGACCCAGGTTTTGGAGGAGCCCGCGGGTTGGCGCAAATGGCATCCGGTCGCGCTCGGCATCCGCTTTAGGCACGCACAACACCCTATCGGACCTGGGCTGTCGCCAAAAACCCATTTGGACAAAGATTCCCGCTGTCCCGAGCCGGTGGCGTGCCCTGGGTCGGCTGCCGATTCGGGTTGATGTCGAGGTTAGAGAATCGGGGAAATAAAACACCGGGATCGGCTACGAAGCTAGATGAAAAGTGCGCGTGCACCGCTCGCTTGCGGGACTATTGGGCGATCGTCGGGAAGCGAAGGTGTCGTCTTGAAGATTTCGATCATCGGATGCGGGTACGTCGGGCTCGTCACGGGCGCTTGCCTGGCCGACAGCGGCAACGACGTGGTGTGTGTCGACATCGACCAGGCGAAGGTGGACGAGCTTCTGGCCGGCGGGGTTCCGATTTACGAACCCGGCCTCGCCGAGCTGATCGCCCGGAACCGGGAGAACGGCTCCATCGATTTCACGACCGACCGGCGGCGGGCGATCGAACACGCCGACGTCGTCTTCATCGCCGTCGCGACGCCGACGAGCGAAGGCGGCGAGGCCGACCTGTCCCACGTGCACGCGGCGGCCGGCGACATCGGGACATACCTGGATCGCTACAAGGTCATCGTCGACAAGTCGACCGTCCCCGTGGGCACCGCCGACCAGGTCCGCGAGATCATCGCCGCCAAGACCTCGCAGGAGTTCGACGTGGTGTCCAATCCCGAGTTCCTCAAGGAGGGCACCGCGGTCACCGACTTCATGAAGCCGGACCGGGTGATACTCGGCAGCGACTCCAAACGCGCGGTGGAGATCATGCGGGAGCTCTACGAGCCGTACCTGCGCACCTTCCACCCGCTGATCGTCATGGACATCAAGAGCGCCGAGATGGCCAAGTACGCGGCCAATTGCTTTCTGGCCAACAAGATTTCGTTCATCAACGAGATCTCCAACCTCTGTGAGAAGGCCGGGGCCGATATCGGGGCGGTGCGGGAGGCCATCGGGGCAGACCGGCGGATCGGCTACGAATTCCTGTTCCCGGGAGTCGGCTACGGCGGGTCCTGTCTGCCGAAAGACGTTCAGGCCCTGATCCATACCGCCGCCGGGCTGGGCGTGGACATGCGGGTGCTGCGCGCCGTCGACCAGGTCAACACGGAGCAGAAGGCAACGCTGGTCGCCAAAATCGTCGCCCACTTCGGGGACGGACGGCCCGCGGGCGACCTGACCGGCCTGCGGGTTGGCGTGTGGGGCCTGAGCTTCAAGCCGCAGACCGACGACATGCGCGAGGCGGCCTCGCTGGTGATCGTGCGGCGGCTGCTCGAGCTCGGCGCGACGGTGCGGGCATTCGACCCGGAGGCCAGCGCGCGAGCCAAAGAGGCGCTGGGCGACTCGATCGAATACGCCGGGAACATGTACGAGGCGGTTGAGGGCGCCGACGCGCTCGTCCTGGTTACCGAGTGGAAGCAGTTCCAGCGGCCGTCGTGGCAGCGCGTCAGGTCGGTCATGCGGGGCCACGTCGTCTTCGACGGTCGAAACATCTATGACCCCAGGCGGTTGCGCGCCGAGGGTTTCGAGTACTACGGCATGGGCCGCCACTAGGCTGGGTGGATGAGAGCCGTCGTCACCGGCGCCGCCGGATTTCTCGGATCCCACCTCTGCGATCGCCTTCGGCGCGACGGCGTCGAGGTGGTCGGTCTGGACAACTTCTACACCGGCAGGCGCCAAAACCTCACCCACCTCGAGGGTGACCCGGGGTTCAGCTTCTTCGAACACGATGTCACGCGGCCGCTGGACGCCGCTGCGGTGGCGGGACCGCTGGACCTCGTCTTCAACATGGCCTGCCCGGGTTCGCCGTTCGCATTCCAGCGCGACCCCGTGTTCACCCTCGACACCAACTACCTCGGTACGAAAGTTCTTCTCGAGCTGGCGCTCGAGAAGGGGGCGATCATGCTGCAGGCCTCCACCAGCGAGGTCTATGGCGATCCCACCCTCCATCCGCAGACCGAGAGCTATTGGGGCAACGTGAACTGCTTCGGCCCGCGCGCCTGTTACGACGAGGGCAAGCGGGTCGCCGAAACGCTGATGCTCGAATATGCGCGCCGCTTCGACGCTCGGATCAAGGTCGTCCGCATCTTCAATACCTACGGTCCCAGGATGGATCCCGAGGACGGGCGGATCGTCTCGCAGTTCATCGTCCAGGCCCTGCGCGGCGAACCAATCACCGTCTTCGGCGACGGCAGCCAAACCCGGTGCTTCTGCTATGTCGACGATTTGATCGACGGGCTGGTGAAAATGGCGACCGGCGATCCGTCGTTCACCGGTCCGGTCAACCTCGGTAGCCAGGATGAACTGACCGCCCTGGAGGTCGCGCGCACCATCAAGGAGATGACGGGCTCGTCGTCTCCTATCGTTTTCCAGGCCCTGCCCGAGGACGACCCGAAGAAACGCAAGCCGGATCTCACCCTCGCCGAGTCGAGACTCGACTGGCGCCCGCTAATCCCGTTCGGACGGGGCGCCGAGTTGACGATCGAATACTTCAGATCCGGCGGGCTTGGGCGATGACTTCGCGGTAGGCGCAAACAGTGCGGTCGGCAACGGATTTCGGGTCGAATCGCTGTTGCGCCTCGATGCGTACGCTGTGTTCGATCCGTGCTCTGAAAGCGTCGTCGTCAAGCATTCGGCGGATGTGGTCGGCGCAGGCCGCGACGTCGCCGTACGGAAACAGGAGCGCGGTGCGGCCGTCCTCGACCATGTCCGGAATGCCGCCGACGCGAGACGCGATCACCGGCAGCCCACACGCCATGGCTTGTGCGACAACTTGCGGAGTGGTCTCTTCGCGCGAGCCCATCAACAGGACTTGCGCGCGCGCATATTCATCGAGCAGTTCTTCGTGACTGATGGGTCCAAGGAGTCGTACCCGCCCTTTCAGGCCGCATTCTTCTATCGCCCGCCGGACTTCGAGCTCGCTGCCCGGATCCGCGATGGGGCCGGCGACCCTGAATTCCAGGTGCGGCCACCACGGCTCGTCATGAACGCGGCCACGATCATTGACGACCTCGCCGATCGCGCGCACGAGATGGTGCACGCTCTTGCGCGGCACGAGGGACCCGACGAAGAGCGCTCGGCCGGATTCTGGTGCGCGCTGTATGCGAAAGAAGTCGTCTTGGATCGGGTTCTCGATGAACCGGCAGCGCGCCGTCAGCATCGGCCCGTAAACCTGCGCCAGATACGGCGAGATGACGATCATGTCCCGGGCGCGCCGGAACACCTCCCGCTCCATGTTGGCGACAGCGCGTTTCTTCAGCGCCCCCAGGACGTCCCACCGGTTCTTTTGCAGCAAGCGGCTTTCGATGAAGAGCACGCCGTGCGGTGTGATGATCGTCGGCGCCCGGCTGGCCAACGCGCCGAGCGCGTGGCGATCCTGGCCCTGGCCGTGCACAACATCGGGATTGATGGAACGAATCACCGCCGCCAGGCGCGGCACGTCGTTGCTGCGCAGCGTCACCAATCGCGGCAGGTTCAGGCGCTTGACGTAATGGACGTGCAGTGCGCCGGTCTGCCGGTAGGTCGTGGTCACGTCGTTCATCGCACTGACGACGTGGCACTCGACGTCGGAACGGGCCGCCAGCGCATGCGCCAACGTGTATGTCACCGACTGCACCCCGTTTTGCACGGCCGCGCCCTCGTCGATGGGGTAGTCGCCCACCAGGGCGACCCGCAGCGGGCGCGCGGAATCAGCAGGCACCGCGGCTGTCCCGAAGCTCGATATCCGGGTACTCGGCGAAGATTTTGCGGGCCGTGTCCTCGCTGAACGGCTCCGCCGCGCGGCCGATGGTGCGGCGCAACCGCTGCGTATCGGGACACAGGAACGGCCGATCGTTGGGGCGCTGACGCTCGGGCACCGACGTGAAGTCAACGGGGAAGGGCAGGACGGATGCGAGGATACTCAGCGCCTCCCGAACCTCGATCGCCTTGCCGGATCCGATGTTGAGTATCTCCAGTCCTTCTACCTGCGCGACGGTGTCGACGATCGCGGTGCCCATCGAGTCGACATCCACGTAGTCGCGCAGCGGCCAGAGGTTTCCGACTTCCACTTCACGCTTGCCCTCCTGCGCGATCTGGCGGGTGACGTCGGCGAGCATGTGCGGATTGGTTTCGCGCGGTCCCGCGGCGTTGAACAGCCGCCCGATCACCAGCGTGCGAAAGCAGCCCGTGGATTCGAAATAGCGCACGCACAGCTGCTCGGCGACGAACTTGGTGTGGCCATAGACATACACCGGCCCGGTCGGATCAACTTCCCTGTGGGGCAAGAAGTTCGGATGATAGACGTCGCCGGTGGATGCGAAGAAGAATGCTTGGACGCCGTGCCGGCGCGACGACTCCAGCACGTTCAATGTGCCGTTGACGTTCAGGGCGTACGCCTCGTAGATGTGCTCCTCGCACCAGGGGACGAAGTGTTGCGCTGCCAGATGAATGACGTTCTGCGGCTTGATGTCGCGGAACACCCGATCGCAGGCATCGGCGTCGCGGATGTCCTGCACGATCAGCGTCGGCTTGCGGACCGCGCCCTGCCATCGGTCTTTTCCGAGTGAAAGGTCGTCCATGACGAAGACTTCTGCGCCTCGTTCGAGCAAGGAGTTGACGACCGATGACCCGATGAATCCGCAACCGCCGGTGACCAGATACGTGCTCACGTTTCTATCCTTTCGCGCCCGTACAGTCCGATACGCGCGCCGCCCGGTGTCCAGTCAACGTCGATGCCCCATCACCTCGTCGATGACCTCCAGGAAGCGATCCGCGACAAGGTCGACGGCGCATTGGCGCTCGTAGTGGCGCGCCGCGGTGGCCCCGTGCCGTGCCGCCGTGGCCGGGTCGGCCAGGGTGTCGAAAGCGGCGGCCAGGCCGGCAACGTCGTCGACGCCGATCGGGGGACAGTCCGGCGGTTGGTATTCGGGCGGCCCGCCCTCGGTGGACACGATCGGCATGACTCCCAACTGCATCGAGAGCACCTGCACGCCGCTTTGCGTGGCGCGCCGGTAGTGGGCGATCGAGCCCTTGGCGGTGGCCAATGTCGTGACGACATCGCAGTAGCGGTAGCCGCCGCGACGCCACTGCGTGTGTGCGGGCAGCGTATCCGCGTCCAGCGCACCGTCGCCGATCAATATCAGGTCGTCACCGCGCCAGCCGCCGCCTTCGACGTGGCGTCGCCACGCCTGCAGCACCACGTCGACGTTCTTGTACGGATTGAGCCGGCCGAACATGACAAAGTCGTGGCGCCCACCGGCGTCCACGAACGGCGGGACCCGGTCCAGGTCGAGATCGCTGGCAAGCGGCACCACGTGCACCGGCGTGCCCGCCACGTCGCGGCGCGTCGCGACCGCGCGGGCGACATAGTCGCAATAGGCGACGGTGGCCGCCGAGCGGGCGCCCCAGCGGTCCAGCACCGCACGTTCGTAGGACGGCAGCGCCTCCACGGGGTCGTGGGGGCGATCGTCGTGGATCACCTGGATGCGGGGCGTCCGCCCGGCCAGCGCGATCCAGCGTGGATCGCGGACCTGCTCGGCGATAACGACGTCCGGCCGGAATTCGCGCACTCGTCGCCAGGCCCTGAGGGCCGGGGGCCATGTCGCCGCCGAAAGGAATCGCGGCTCGAGCACCAACTCGTAGTCGCGGGCGGCGTCTGACTCCGGGTGCCGGTCGGAGGTCACCAGCAGCACGTCCGCCCCGTGCCGCATCAGCGCCTCGGACTGCACGCGCACCGCCGGTCGCGTCCAAGGCGAAAGCCAAAGGACCCGAGGCGATTTCATTCGCGCCAACCGCTCACGCCAGGCTTTCTTGGCGCAACGACCTCAGGTTCGACCAGGTGAGCGGGCCGACCGCCGCGCTGGTTGCCAGGTAGACGGCAACGGCGGCCAGCAGCGTCAGGACCACATGTTGGCCCGAAAGCAGCAGTGTCGCCGCGACGCTCGCGCCCGTGGGTAACAGGACCCGCGCCAAGAACATCACCGGCGTACGGTAACCGCACCGGCGGCGCAGCCACCAGCTGCTGAACAGCATGTTGAAAAATTCGGTACACACCAGCGCGATACCGGGACCGATGGCGCCGAGCCGGCCGTCGAGGGCCAGATTCAACGCGACGTTGACCGCGAGCGTGGCGACCGTCAACCACAGCAGGACTTTTTGGTGATGGCTGGCGACCAAACCCTGGCCGAGGGTGCCGCCGACGAACCGCAGCGCCGCCGCGACGAACAACAGCGCCAGCGTCGGCGTTCCGCGTGCGACGAACGCCTTGTCGCCGAAGAACGCGATCAACGGCCCGGCCAACAGCGCGCCGACCACGGCGACGGGGACCGCCACGAAATACATGAGCTCGACGCTGCGGCGCAGAAAGCGGGCGAACGCCGCCACGTCACGCGCGTACAGTTCGGTGCCCGTCGACAGCGTCGCCTTGAGGAAGACCAGCGACACCACGATGGTGTTGAACGCGACCGTCAAGGCCAACCCGTACACGCCCACCTCGGAGTGGGTGCTCAGCAACGACAGGATCACACCGTCGGCGCGGGTGTACAGGATCCCGACGACCAGGAATCCGATCAGGGGCAGGGTTTCCCGCAACAGGTCGGCGGCCTCGCGGAGCGCGAACACGGGGCGTACCGAGATGTGCCGCATCGCCGCGGCGCCCTGGATCACCAGCTGCACCGCCGGCGGGATCAGCTGCGCCACCGCGAACCAGATGACGCTCGAGCGCGTGGACACCAGGACGGCGACCATGGCCAGGGTGGCCGCGCGGGCCGTGACGTCGGAGATGGCCACCGCGGAGAACCGGACGGTGGCCAGAAACACCGGCTCGAAGCGGGTGGTCATGGTCTGCAGCAGCAGGCCCCCGGACAGCACCACAAGCATGACCCGCACGTCGAAGTCGTGATAGACGAGCAATCCCGACCCGGCCGCCAACGCCGCGAGCGGGACGCAGTAGATCAGGGCCAGCCCACTGTTGACGCGCACCAGGCGTTCCAGGTCGCCGCGGCCGGAGGTCACGCGCCGGACGATCACGGTGGCGACACCGAGATCGGCAAAGCTGTTCCACATCCCTACGAACGCGACCGCGATGGACAGCTGGCCGTAGCGCCCCGGACCCAGGTAGCGCGCGGTCATCGCGACCGAGGCCACCGAGGCCACCATTCCCAGTGCCCGGCAGATCAGTTGAATCGAGAACGCGTGAGCCATCCGCGAGAGCGGCACCGACGGGACGACCGCACCAGGCGTCGTCGGCTCAGTCATGACTCCCTAGTATGCGCCGTGACTGGTGAGAACGGCCTTGATCGTCTTGGCGATGATCATGAGATCGCCCGACATCGACCAGTTGTCGACATACGACAGGTCCAACCGCACCGACTCTTCCCACGAAAGCTCAGACCGGCCGCTCACCTGCCACAGTCCGCTGACGCCCGGCTTCACCAGCAGCCTGCGCCGGACATCGCCGTCGTAGTTCTCGACCTCTCGCCGCAACGGTGGTCGCGGCCCGACGACGCTCATGTCCCCCGTGAGCACGTTGATGAACTGCGGCAGCTCGTCGATGCTGAACCTGCGCAATATCCTGCCGACCGGCGTCACTCGTGGGTCTTCGCGCATCTTGAAGAGCACGCCGCCGGCGCTTTCGTTCAGCGTCAGCATGTGCTCGATCTGGGTGTCGGCACCGACGGTCATCGTCCGGAACTTGAGCATCGTGAACGGCTTTCCATCGATGCCGATCCGTTCGGACGGGTAGAACACCGGCCCCTTGCTGGTGAGCTTGATGGCGACGGCGGCCGCGGTGAGAATGGGCGCCGCCGCGATGAGGGCCGCCAACGAGAACACGAAGTCGAAGGCCTGCTTCTGAAAGCGTTGCGTACCTTCGTATTGCGGCTTCTTGACGTGCAGCAACGGCATACCGGCGGTGGGCCGAAGGGTCAACCGCGTCTCCGCCACGTCCATCACCCCGGGCGACACCACGACGTCGACGTCCATCGTCTCCAACTGCCACATCAGCTCTCGGATCCCGTGCATCCCAAAGTGATCCGTCTGGGTGACCGCCACGGTGTCCGCGCCGCAGCGCTGAATCGCGGCCACCGCGTCGGTGACGTCACCGAGAATCGGTGCCGCGCGGCCGCTGAGGGTGAGGGTATTGCCCCGCGGTCTCCCGTAGCCGGGAATGCAGACACCGACCACGACGTAGCCGTCCAGTGGGTTGCGCGACAGTTCGTGGGCAAGATGGGAAACCGCCTGGCGGTCCCCGATCGCCAGGACGGTCGTCTGGCATTGGCCGTTCGCGCGCATCTGGCGGATGTGCTTGCGCCACAGGCTGCGACTCCCCAGTAAGCCTATGGTCCCGACGGGAAGCGCGATGGCGAGATAACCGCGGGCCAGGTCGACCTTGGCGAGCAAAGTCACCATCGCGATGATTCCGAACGTCCAGAATGACGCGCTGCCGATGCGCCGGTACTCGTCGATGCCGGCACCGATGACTCGCGGTGAGCGCGTTTGGAATACCGCCAGCGATGACAGCCACAGCGCCGCGAACAGGAATGACAACATCGTCATCACGACGTCCGAGTAACCCGAGGTGTTGGCGATTTCGCCGAATCGGACGTACTGCGCGAGCAACACCGACGCGCACACGATCACGGTGTCGCTGATGCGCAGGTGCTGCGAATACTGGTGCTGCCAGCGCCGGACGGCATTCCCCGCGGGGGAGGGCGCCGGAGCGGCGGTGATGGGTAAAGCGCTGGTTTGGTGGCGAGCCGACGGCATCATGCCGGCAGGCACGACATCCACCAATTCCCGGGTCATCAACGGCTTAGACATGACGCTGCCCTCTCGATTGGCGTGAAGGTCGGCGTTCGCGATGGCCAACTGGCGTCTCGCTCGGAGATGACCGTGACCGGCAGCGGCCACCCAACCCCGAATTCCGGGTCGTTCCAGTGGAATCCCTGCTCGTCGGACGGCACCCGCTCACCGCTGATGTGGTAGCTGACCTCGGTGTCGTCGATCAGGGTTTGGAAGCCGTGCGCGACAAACGGCGGCAGGAACAGCGCCCGGTAGTTGTCCGCGCTCAGCTCGACCATCACGTGGTCGCCGTAGGTCTGCGACCCGGGGCGGATGTCCACCGCAACGGCGGCGATCGCGCCGCGGGTGCAGCGGACCAGTTGGGTTTGGGCGTACGGCGGCACTCGATGGTGCAGGCCCCGCACGGTGCCACGGGTGTAGTTGAAGAAGATATTCGTCTGGGTGACGTCGAAAGTCAGCCCGCGGCTGGCGAATTCGTCGGCGCAGAAGGAACGGGAGGAGAAGCCGCGGTGGTCGCGTTGCGGTTCGAGGTCAACGATCGTCACGCCGGCGATCTGGGTGGGCGTGTACTTCACTCACCGCCCCTTCCGTAACGAGTGCTTGGTCGGTTCATGTGTTGGCCTATGCGTATCCACCGGACGGCGGGCGTGTCATCACGGTGGGGATGACCCCGTACCGGGGCCCAAGGTTCTTGCCCGACGCGGCGGCCAGGCGCGGCAGCGACCCCATGATGCTGGGCGGGGTATTGGCACCGGCGAGACTGATGGTCGGCAAAGCGGAAGCGGCGCTGTGCGCCGCCGGGATCACGCTGGTCCAACTGGCCGGCACCGCCAGCGGGCCCAGCGAGGCCGCGCTGCCCAGGCTGCCGATCACGCCGGATCCGAGCGAGCTTGCCGCGCCCGCGCCCGCGCTTGCCGCGCCCGCGGCGGCGCTCGCGGCCCCCGAGGCGGCAGCGCCCGCAGCGTTGGTGGCCGCCATCGCGCCGCTCGCCAAGCCCTGCCCGGTTTGGGCCATGCCGAGGATGGATGACATGCCGTACAGCGGGGTCGCTGCGGCCATGAAGTAGGTGGGAAGGGAGCTGGGGAGGCTGGATACGAGGCTCGACATGAGCGACGAACTGGCGGAGTCGGTCGCTGTGGTCACGGTCCCGGCCGCGCCGGCGCCGGCGTCGGTGAGGGTGGCGGCGCCGGCTGTTATCGGCGACGAAAGCCCGTGGAGGGCGTTGGGCACCGAGGACACCACGTTCGAGAGCGAAGTATGGGTCGCCGTCAACGTTTCGGCCTGGGCGAGGGCGCTGCTCTGGCTGGCCACCCCCGCCGGGTTGGTGACGTCCGGCGGCGGGCTGAACGGGGTGACCTCGCACGCGGTGGCCGAACCCGCGGCGTACGCGTACATGGCCGTGGCGTCCTGCGCCCACATCTCGCCGTATTCGGCTTCGGTGGCCGCGATCGCCGCCGAGTTCTGGCCGAAGAAATTGGTGGCGATCAGCGTCGCGAGCTGGACCCGGTTAGCGGTGACGGCCGGGGGAGGAACGGTCATCGCGAAGGCGGCTTCGTAGATTTCGATGGCGAGCCTGGCTTGACCCGCCGCCTCGGCCGCACGCGCGGCCGCGCCGGCGGTCCACGCCATGTAGGGAGCGAAGGCGGACGCCATGGTCAACGACGAGGGACCCATCCAGCGTCCGGTCGTCAATCCCGCGATCACCGACCGGTAACAGCTTGCGGCGGAATGCAATTCGGCGGCCAGGCCGTCCCAGGCCACCGAGGCGGCCACGAGCGAGACGGGACCGGGACCGGCATACATCCGCGCGGAGTTGAACTCCGGGGGAAACGCGCCGAAATCGATCACTTCAGGCCCTGCCCTTATCGGCGGCCCCGCTCGCCGCACGCGAAGCCCCGCTGACTCCGGAAGGAGGCAGATCGGCTTCGGCGGTGGGCGCACCGTACTGCAACACCGGCATTCCGCAACCAAACATACTTAAAGTATGGAATAAGACCATGCCGCTAGCGAAGAGTATTTCGCCTGCGACGGCGAAGGCACTTAGTCCTTTCCCTGGTGGTCCACCTGTTGACGCTGCCCGCGCACGTGGCCTCGTGGTCACGACCGGCATCTACGTCTCCTCACAACGTGCAGGTGGCCCGGGACCGGGCGTATTGGCTGCTCAAATGCCTGAACCGTGGGTCCGGGGCGTCCCAGGCTACAAACTGACAAACTGATAATAGCCTATAAACCATACTAATAGTTTGTAAAGATGCTGTGATCCGCACTACAGGTATTTACGGGGCCGTCAAGTCGGGCGCCTCCGGCTGCTAATCTCAGAAACGGCCCAAATACTGCCCGGGGGTGGCCGGTCGGTTTCGCTTCAGACCGCCGAAGAACCGAGGTGTATGCCCTGCTCATCAACCTGATGGCGATCGACCAGGTCAGGGTCGCAGCCCCCGACGAGGACGCTCGCGTTGTCCGGCCCGACGTGCGAAGCCCCGGCATTCCTGCCGGGTTCACGCCTTCACATGAGGGTCGCGTCTGCGCGCGGCCGATGAGAACTGAGCTGGCATCCCGATGACGACCCACTCGACCGATGGACGCGCCGACGCGACGCGGCGACAGATTCTGCGGGCCGCGTCCCATCAGTTCGCGCGCCGGCCGTATCACGACGTCGGTCTCGACGACATCCTGGCCGAGGCTCAGCTGACCAAAGGCGCGATGTATTTCCACTTCAAGTCGAAACACGCCCTGGCGGTGGAGCTCATCGACAAGGAGATCGCCGCGGCCACCGTAGCGGTGGAAGACCTGTTGACGAGGGGGCTTTCGGGCCTGGAAACCCTCATCGACTTCTCGTACCTGATCGCCGTCCAAGACATCAAGACGGATCTGGTCAGGGCCGGCCTGAATCTGATCGAGTCGGTCGGGCAGCCGGAGGGTCTGCAGGACACGTTGCTGAGCGGATGGGTGGAAGCCCTGTCGGGGGTCGTCCAGCAGGCCATCGACGAGGGCGACATCGGCGAGAACTGCGATCCCCACGACGTCGGCCGCCTGATGGTGTCCCTGCATATGGGGCTCCGGAAAACCAGCAATCTGGACGACCCGGAAAGATTCCTGCTCGACCTGGAGAGATGCTGGATCCTCATCCTGGGCGGCATCCTGCAACCGGACCGAACCGATTACTTCCGCCAATTCCTAAGGCGCCGTGCGGCGCTCGCCGTCAACGCCAGTGCGACCGAAGAGGATTCGCCGTAACAGCAGCGAGGCCGGCCGGACGGCACGCTCGCGGTGGCCGCGGCTGCTAACGTTGGACGTCTTGCCGGTCGATGTGAGATCAGAGTGACGGCGTTCTCGCATCCATCGCGGATCTGGAGGAGCAATACGATGCCGCGCCAGGTCCGATCCGAAGCCACTCGGCGCAAGATTCTCGATGCCGCGATCGAGGTGTTCGGCGAAGTCGGATATGCGGCCGCCGGGTGGGGGGCGATCATCGAGCGGACGGGCATGACCAAGGGCGCCCTGTATCACCACTTTGATTCGAAGGAATCGCTGGCGTCGGACATCCTCAAGGAGGGCTCCGATGCTCTTCTCGCCGCTTTCCGGAACGTGTGTGGGTCGTCATCGCCGGGGCTGGAGAACCTATTGCACGGTGCCTTCACCATCGTCGAAGTGCTGAATTCGGACAAGATGGTTCGCACCGCCGAGCAATTGGCCTCTGCCTTAAGCGGATTGAACGAGGCCGCCGCGGGCTTCTACGCCGACCTGGCAGCGAAGATCGCTGAGGAGGCCAGGAGAGCGATCAGCGAAGGAGACCTTCGCCAGAATGTCGACCCCGAAGTGCTCTCCGAGTTCCTGGTCGGGGCGATGTTCGGAACGCGGTTGGTATCCAATGCGATAGCGCGTCATGACGCGAACAGGGGCGTCGGCGTCGACATCGCCGGGCGCCTGCGCCAGATCTTGGAACTCCTGCTGCCCGGCACCGTCACGGAAGCGTCACTCCCTTATTTCCGGCAATTCCTTGGTCGCGAAATGATGCGCCATAACCCGGCCGGTGCCGCCCGCACCGACGCCTCCACGGAGGCCTGATCGGCTGGAGCTCCGCGTACCGAAGGTCGGGCCGGATGTGCCACACCCTCTTTCGCGGTCCTGTAGAAGATGATTCGGTAAGTGGGACTTGACGCGCATCCAACGATGCATACTGTTTCGGTGATGTACCCGAGACGTCTGGCCAAAGCGGTGGCGGTCGCCGCTGTCTCTGGATTATTGGTGATGAGCGCTCCGGCATCGTGGGGTGCGCCCGGCGACCCGGCTACGGCGACGGACTCGCCGACCCTGTCGCTGACCGACATCGGGTCCGCCCCCACCCTGGAGTTCTGGGGCGTGACAAGCACCCAGCAGCTGACCGTGCCCGTGCTGCACGGTCTGACACCGACGGCACTGAACGCCACCGTCGAATTACCGATCAATTTGCGCTCCGGCATGCTCACCGTGGCGCAGGGTGAGCGGACTCTTGCCCGGCTGAATCTGCCGTCCGCCGACCAGACGCCGATCGTCATTCCCCTGGCAGGCGCGGAAGTCAACGACAACTGGTTGACCGTGACGCTGCGTTCGTACGTGGTGCCGTTGGACGGATACTGCTTGTACCCGGAGAGCCCGCTGCGTCTGGCCAACGGGACGATCACCTACACCGGGGTCGAACTGCCGCCCACTACGGTCGCCCACTTCCTGCCACCGGTGCTGCGTAAGCTCTCCATCTTCCTGCCCCAGTCGCCGTCACCGAACGAATCGGACACGGCGATCCAACTGGCCGCGTCCGCGGCCGCGCGCTACGGCAGGCAGAACCCCGACATCGCCGTGATCCCGTTGGCCGAAGGGCAGGCCGCGCCCCCGACGCCGCCGCAACCGCTGGAACGTCAGATCGTCGTGAAAGAGGGCCCCGACAACGGCCTTTCCCTCCAGGGCGCTTCCGGGGTGCCGTGGCTGCTGATGTCGGGACCGCTCGGCCAGTCCGATGAATCGAACACAGCCGTGCTGTTCAACGACGTGTCGCAGCTGGCTCTGTCTTCCAGAGCGGCGGTGGAAGAACTCAAGCCCAGCCTGCAGCAGCCCGGCAACGCCGTCACGCTGCGCGAGCTCGGGCAGCCGGTCCTCAACTCCACGTCGCTGCAACCGCGGGTGTCGATCGGAGTCGACCAGACCCGGTTCGCCAGGTCCGTGCACGACGTGCGCGTGCATCTGTTGGGCTCCTACACCCCGACGCCGGGGAACGTCGCCGGCCAGATCGCCGTGACGATCGGCCCCGAAACCATTGACCACTGGCCGACGGACGGCCACGGCACCATTGACCGCTGGGTCGACGTGCCCGATCGGCTCTTGCAGCGATACACGAGCCTCGACCTGGTACTCGACGTCGCTGCCAACACCGGCCACTGCGGCGACTTCTACAACGTCGGGCCCGGTAACCAGCTCCTGACGGTGAATATCAACGGAGACAGCACTATCCAGAGCAGTCCCGCCGCACCACCGGTGCCGGACGGCTTCCAGTCGGTGCCGCAGTCGTTGATGCCCCGGATGCAGGTCGGCATCGAGGCGCACTCGTTGATCGACACGGTGCGCGCGATCAGCATCGTGGTGGGCCTGCAGCGCATAAGCTCCGTGCCGCTGTACACCACGGTCACGAGTGCGCAGCAGGCGATCGACTCGTCGGATCCGGCGATCGTGATCGCCGCCGACGGATGGAATCACTCCAATGTCGCGCTGCCGGTGTCGGCGGGGCCCAGCGGGCCGATCACGGTCAATGCCGTCGAATCCAACGGCAAGCCCGCCAAGCTCACGCTTGACCCTGATCTTCGGTTCGCTTCTCTCCAAACGGTTTTCAACAAGGGAAGGTCGCTTTTGGTGGCGACATCCAACGGCGCCCCCGCGCAGCTCGACGAGCTGCTCCGATGGCTCAGTGGCGACAACAAGCGCTGGCAACGGCTCAAAGGCGTCGCGGTGGTGTCCGCGCCGGGCGGGCGGGATCCGGTGGCCGTCGAGCACTCGCCCGGGGCCGGCCCGGCCGCGGGGTCGCAGAGCCACTCGGATCTTGGCTGGCTGTGGTGGTTCGGCGCGGGCTGGATCGCCGTGGCCATCGTCGGCGCCGGGGTGATCGTGTGGCGCACCCGGCGCGAATCATGGCGGCGCCGTTAGCATTTGGCGCTTGATGGCGCGAATCAGGGACGTGGCGACGCGTCCGGCCATCAAGAACGATCACCTTCGAGGATGGCACCGCAACGTCGTCACCCCCGCGGTCCCGATGCTGCGCGAGCAAGGCGCTCGGACGCGAGGCTAAATGCCGCGCCTGGCGGTGGCCAGCGACGCGTCGTTCGGCCACTTCCGGCTGATGGTCTCCGGCGGCCTGCCGGGCCGCTACCGGGGACGGCGCGAGACGGCCGCCGCGACCAGCTGCTGAAGGGCTAGCGGTCCTCTTGCCACAGCTGCTCGGTCAGATCCTGGAAAGCCGCGAGGACGAATTGGTCGTCGGCTCGCATCGCTGCCGACTTGCTCATCAGGGCCCGCACGACCGAGCCGTCCTTGTGCGCCAGTTCGACGACCATGTTCGCCAGGGAGTGAACGACCGATAACAACGATTCCGAGGCCGGTGCCTGATGGAAGATCTGATGGAACCGGAGCGACAAGACCTCCTCGGGCTCGTAGCCCATCATCTCGGCGAACGCGGCGTTGGAAAACAAGATGGCGCCGTCATGTTCGATGGCCAGGACGGGAATCGGGATCCGCTCGAGCACAACAAGTGCCGGCAGCTGCTTCAAGGTCGTCATCGGCGAATCCCCATGTTGCCGATTACGTCGTCGCTCCACCGGCCGATTATGGCGCATAACATAGGCTATACACGAGGTCTTCGCCCAGATGAGCGCGCAGAACATGGCGGGCCGTCCTGTTTGGGCACTCGATTCGGAAAGCTGCGACGGCGTCTGGAGCTGGCGTGACCGCCTCACCTCGTCCGTGTGCTGGCGTCGCAGAACCCGCTGATCAGCATGTCGACCCGGCCGGCGTGCTCGTCTGGGCGCAACCGGCCGCTGCGGTCGAGGGTGACCAGGCCGTGCAGCGCGGCCCACACCACCTCGGTCAGCGTGTCGGGGTCCCGTGTGCCCGCGACCATGTCGACCGCCGCCCGCAGTTCGGCGAAGGCCGCGGTCAGCTCGGCAGGGGTGTCCGCGGCGGCGAACCGCAGCGTTGTCGTGCGGGTGAACATCGCGTCGAAGAGTGCGGGATTGTCACGGGCGAACCCGATGAACGCGTGGGCGACTCGGGCCAGCGCGTCCCGGCCGTCGGTGGCGCCCTGGCGCGCGGTGCGGAGCGCGTCCGCGAGTTCGCCGAATCCCTCGACGGCGACCGACGCCGCGATGTCTTCCATGCCCGAGAAGTGCTTGTAGAGCACCGGTTGGCTGTATTCGATCTCGGCGGACAGCCGGCGGGTGGTGACGGCGTCCCAACCTTCTTGTTCGGCCAGCTTGCGCGCCGTGGCGGTGATCAGCCGACGGCGGGCAGCTCGTTCGCGTGCCCTGCGGTCTTCGATAGCCATACACCCATACTAGCGCCGATATGAGCGCTAGCGTTGCTATTCGCACAAACGCAAGTGCGGGTTGGTATTGCTGACAGCGGCCGGAGCCGGGGCGGCTAGTCGACTTGGTAGCGCGGGAAGACGCCGGTCGGCGCCGGCAGTGCCGTGCCGGAGGCCAGCCGGGTGCCGATGGCGTCGAAGCTGCGCCGCTCGGGCGGTTGGCCGAGCAGATCGAGCAGCTTGCCCCCCGAGTCGGGCATCACCGGCTGAATCAACAGCGCCGCGATGCGAACCGCTTCGCACGTGGTGTAAAGCACTGTCGCGAATCGCTTCTGGTCCGCTTCCGACTCGCTCTTGCGCAGCACCCACGGCTGCTGAGCCGAGAAGTATCTGTTAGCCGCACCCAGCATCAGCCAGATCGCCTCCAGCGCCAGATGCATTGCCTGACTGTCGAATTCGGCGCGAACACGATCGAGCAGGCCGTCGGCGATGTCGAGCAGGTCGGTGTCGTCGGCGGTGAATTCGCCGGGGAGCGGCACCACTCCGTCCAGATTCTTGGCCACCATGGACAGCGATCGTTGGGCCAGATTGCCCAGCTCGTTGGCCAGATCGGTGTTGATCCGGGTGATGATGGCGTCTTCGCTGTAGCTGCCGTCCTGGCCGAACGGGACCTCCCGCAACAGGAAGTAGCGGAGCTGGTCCACGCCGAAGGTATCGATCAGGGCAACTGGGTCAACGATATTGCCCACCGATTTGCTCATCTTCTCGCCACGGTTAAGCAGGAACCCGTGCGCGAAAACCCTTCGCGGCAACTCGATCCCGGCGGACATCAGAAACGCCGGCCAGTAGACGGTGTGGAAACGGATGATGTCCTTGCCGATCATGTGCAGATCGGCGGGCCAGTAGCGCCGGAACAAATCCGACTCGGTGTCGGGGTAGCCCACCCCGGTCAGGTAATTGGTCAGCGCGTCGACCCAGACGTACATGACGTGGTCGGGATGATCGGGTACCTTCACGCCCCAGTCGAATGAGGTGCGCGAGATCGACAGGTCGCGCAGGCCGCCGGAGACGAAGCTGACCACCTCGTTGCGCCGACCCTCGGGCGCGATGAATTCCGGATTGGCGTCATAGTGGGCCAACAATCTGTCGGCATACGCCGACAACCGGAAGAAGTAGGTCTGCTCCTCGGTCCAGGTCACCGGCGTGCCGGTCTCGACGGCGACCCGGGTCCCATTGACCAGGGCGGTCTCGGATTCGACGAAGAAACGCTCGTCGCGCACCGAGTACCAGCCGGAGTAGCTGTCCAAGTAGATGTCGCCCGCCGCCTCCATCCGCCGCCAGATCGCCTTGGACGCTTCGTGATGGTCGGCGTCGGTGGTCCGGATGAACCGGTCGAAGGAGATGTTCAGCTTCTCCTGCAGCCGTTGGAACGCGTCGGAGTTGCGCCGCGCGAGCTCGGCGGTCGGTACGCCTTCCGCCGCCGCCGTCTCGACCATTTTGAGGCCGTGCTCGTCGGTGCCGGTCAGGAAACGCACGTCGAAGCCGTCGAGTCGCTTGAACCGGGCGATGGCGTCGGTGGCGATGTACTCGTAGGCATGGCCGACGTGCGGATCGCCGTTGGGGTACGTGATCGCGGTCGTGACGTAGAAGGGCCTCATCGAGAGTCCACCTTATTGTGTGCGCGTGAGCTCCAACCGACGAGAACGAGAAGCCCCGCCCGCGCCGGAACCGCTGGCACCCCTGGTCGACGCCCACACTCACCTCGACGCCTGCGGTGCGCGCGACGCGGAGGACGTGCGCGCCATCGTGGACCGCGCCGCGGCGGTCGGGGTGAGGGCGGTGGTCAGCATCGCCGACGACCTGGACTCGGCGCGGTGGGTGACCCGGGCCGCCGAATGGGATCCGCGGGTGTATGCCGCGGTGGCGCTGCATCCGACCCGCACCGACGCGCTGGACGACGACGCGCGCGCCGAGATCGAACGGCTGGTGGCGCATCCCAGGGTGGTGGCCGTCGGCGAGACCGGCCTGGACCTGTATTGGCCCGGGCGCCTGGACGGTTGCGCGGCCCCGGAGACGCAGCGGGAAGCCTTCGCATGGCATATCGACCTGGCCAAGCGGTGCGGGAAACCCCTGATGATCCACAACCGGGACGCCGACGCCGAGGTGCTGGACGTGCTGGCGGCCGAGGGCGCCCCCGACGCCGTGATCTTCCACTGCTTCTCGTCGGATGCCGCGATGGCCCGCCGCTGCGTGGACGCCGGATGGTTGCTCAGCCTGTCCGGGACGGCGAGCTTCCGCAACGCCCGCGACCTGCGGGAAGCCGTTCCGTTGATACCGCTGGAGCAGCTGCTGGTGGAAACCGATGCGCCGTTCCTGACGCCGCACCCCTACCGCGGGGCGCCGAACGAGCCGTACTGCCTTCCCTATACTGTGCGAGCGGTCGCAGAACTGGTCGGTCGTCCAGCCGAAGAGCTGGCACAGGCCACCACGAACAACGCGAGGCGGGTCTACGGACTGGACCACGGTTAACACGCCGAACTTGGCGATTCCGTAAGCAAACTCGCGCCGGAGTTGCTCAACATTGGCCGGTTCGTTACCGTCTTGTGATCGAAAGGGTGGGGCCTACGGGCCCTTATTTGTCGCTAGGTGCTGATTAGGTCGTTGGAGAGCTTGCTGTGGTCGGGATAGACGCGCGTTGACTGTATTAACAAAACTTCATCAGACCCCATCTCCGATGTTGCGGCTCGTTGTCGGAGGACTGCTAATAGTTCTGGCATTCGCCGGTGGGTACGCGGTCTCCGCGGCTAAGACCGTGACGCTGACCGTCGACGGGATCGCGATGCGGGTGACGACCATGAAGTCGCGGGTGATCGACATCGTCCAAGAGAACGGCTTCGCCGTCGACGAGCGCGACGACCTGTACCCCGCCGGAGACGTCAAGGTGCACGACGCCGCCAACATCGTGCTGCGGCGCAGCCGGCCGCTGCAGATCTCGCTGGACGGCCACGACACCAAGCAGGTGTGGACGACGGCGTCGACCGTCGACGAGGCGCTGGCCCAACTCGCCATGACCGACACCGCACCCGCGGCGGCCTCCCGTGGCAGCCGGGTCCCGCTGGCCGGGATGGCGCTGCCCGTCGTCAGCGCGAAGACGGTCCGCATCAACGACGGCGGCGCGACCCGCACGGTCCACCTGCCGGCACCGAACGTCGGGGGGCTGCTCAGCGCCGCCGGCGCGCCGCTCCTCGAGGGGGATCAGGCGGTGCCCAACGCGGCGTCGCCCATCGTCGACGGCATGGAAATCCAGGTGACCCGTAACCGGATCCAGCGGGTTACCGAGCGGATGCCGTTGCCGCCGAATGCCCGTCGGGTCGAGGACCCGGACATGAACATGAGTCGCCAGGTGGTCGAAGACCCGGGCGCCCCGGGCACCCAGGACGTCACGTTCGCGGTGGCCACGGTCAACGGGGTCGAGACCGGCCGGTTGCCGATCGCCAACACCGTGATCACCCCGGCCCGTGAGGCCGTGGTGCGGGTGGGCACCCGGCCCGGCACCGATGTGCCACCGGTCACCAACGGATCCATCTGGGACGCGATCGCGGGCTGCGAGGCCGGCGGGAACTGGGCGATCAACACCGGCAACGGCTACTACGGCGGTGTCCAGTTCGACCAGGGCACCTGGGAGCGCAACGGCGGGCTGCGGTTCGCTTCGCGCGCCGACCTGGCCACCCGCGAAGAACAGATCACCATCGCCGAGGTGACCCGAGAGCGCCAGGGTTGGGGCGCGTGGCCGGTGTGCAGCGGAAGAGCTGGTGCCAACTGACCATCCGGCTGCTCGGTCGCACCGAGATCAGGCGGCTTGCCAAAGAACTTGACCTTCGCCCACGGAAATCCCTCGGGCAAAACTTCGTTCACGACGCCAACACAGTCCGCCGGATCGTCTCGACTTCCGGGATCGGCCGTTCCGACCACGTCCTCGAGGTGGGCCCCGGACTGGGCTCACTCACGCTGGCCCTGCTCGACCGCGGCGCCACCGTCACCGCCGTCGAGATCGACCCGGTGCTGGCCGATCGGCTGCCGCAAACCGTCGCCGAGCACTCGCGCAGCGAGATCAACCGGCTCACCGTGCTCAACCGCGACGTCCTGACACTTCGGAATGACGAGTTGGCCGCCCAGCCCAACGCCGTCGTCGCCAACCTGCCTTACAACGTCGCGGTGCCGGCGATCTTGCATCTGCTCGCCGAATTCCCGTCCATTCAGACCGTGACCGTCATGGTGCAGGCGGAGGTGGCCGAACGGCTGGCCGCCGATCCGGGTGGCAAGGAATACGGCGTGCCAAGCGTCAAGGTCCGCTTCTTCGGCGCGGTTCGGCGCTGCGGCATGGTGTCGCCGACGGTCTTCTGGCCGATTCCGCGCGTCTATTCCGGGCTGGTTCGCATCGACCGCCACGCCACCCCGCGGTGGCCCACCGACGAAGCCTTCCGGCGTCAGGTATTCCAGCTGGTGGACATCGCGTTCGCGCAGCGGCGCAAGACGACTCGCAACGCGTTCGCGGAGTGGGCCGGCTCGGGCAACGAGTCGGCGAACAGGCTGTTGGCCGCCAGCATCGACCCGGCCCGTCGCGGTGAGACCCTGTCCATTGAGGACTTTGTGCGGCTGTTGAGGCGATCGGCCGACCCGGCCGACACCACCGCCACGGCCGGGCCGCCCGCGGCCGAACAGCAGCATTCCCCGAGCTGATTGCGGCGCCGCTGCGTGTACTTGACCGGCGGCAGCGATAGTCTGCTGCGGTGTCCGCATCTGACGGCAATACCGCCGCCCAGTGGTTGCCCACCGGGTCGGTCACCGTTCGGGTGCCCGGAAAGGTCAACCTCTATCTGGCGGTCGGCGACCGCCGCGAAGATGGCTATCACGAGCTCACCACCGTTTTCCAGGCCATCTCCCTGCTCGACGAGGTGACGGTCCGCAACGCCGACGTGCTGTCGCTCGAGCTCGTCGGCGAGGGCGCCGACACACTGCCCACCGACGAACGCAACCTCGCCTGGCAGGCCGCCGAACTGATGGCCGAACACGTCGGCCGGGCGCCCGACGTGTCGATCATGATCGACAAATCCATTCCGGTGGCCGGCGGGATGGCCGGCGGCAGTGCCGATGCGGCCGCGGTGCTGGTCGCGATGAACTCGCTGTGGGAGCTCAACGTGCCCCGGCGCGACCTGCGCATGCTTGCCGCACGGCTGGGTAGCGACGTGCCCTTCGCCCTGCACGGCGGCACCGCGCTGGGCACCGGCCGCGGCGAGGAGTTGGCCACCGTGTTGTCGCGCAACACCTTCCACTGGGTGTTGGCCTTCGCCGACGGCGAGTTGCTGACCCCGGCGGTGTTCGTCGAGCTGGACCGGCTGCGGGAGGCGGGGGACCCGCCGCGGCTTGCCGGCCCGGGCCCGGTGCTGGCGGCCTTGGCCGCGGGCGACCCGGAACAGCTGGCGTCACTGCTGGGCAACGAGATGCAGGCGGCCGCGGTGAGCCTGAATCCGAAGCTGCGCCGGACCCTGCACGCCGGGGTCGAGGCCGGTGCGCTGGCGAGCATCGTGTCCGGCTCGGGCCCGACATGCGCCTTCCTGTGCGCCTCGGCCGCCTCGGCGGTCGACGTGGGCGCCCAGCTGTCCGGGGCGGGCGTCTGCCGCACGGTACGGGTCGCCAGTGGGCCGGTCGTGGGGGCGCGTGTGGTGCCGACGCCCACCGAAGTGTGAAAAACAACCCAAAATTTGGATTCGTTTGGGCTGTTCCCTAAGAGGAGTTTAAGATATGCGCGGTGACGAGTCGCGCTGAGCAAGATCACTCATTATCGTCGTCCGCCGGGGTCTCCGGCGGGCGACTGATGCTTCGGGCCCACCGGCGGTTTTCGGGCCCGCTTCGCGCTTATGCGCCGGCCGAACGGCAGGTAGCCGACTCATCGCCGATTCGAGACCTAACCGCTGCCCGACTGTGTTTGCGCGCCTGTTCCGAAGCGTTACCCAGTGGGCGGAATATGAAATCCCGGGCGTTGCGCCAAGCGCCGGAATCGAGGAGGTTTGCGTGAGCAGGTTTACCGAGAAGATGTACCGCAATGCCCGGAACGCGACGACGGGCATGGTCACCGGTGAACCGCACGAACCGGTCCGGCACACCTGGGGCGAGGTCCACGAACGCGCCCGTCGCATCGCGGGCGGCCTGGCCGCCGCCGACATCGGCCTGGGCGACGCGGTCGGCGTGCTCGCCGGCTTCCCGGTGGAGATCGCCCCGACGGCCCAGGGCCTGTGGATGCGCGGGGCCAGCCTGACCATGCTGCACCAGCCCACGCCGCGCACCGACCTGGTCGTGTGGGCCGAGGACACCATGACCGTCATCGGCATGATCGAGGCCAAGGCCGTCATCGTCTCCGAGCCCTTCCTGGTGGCCATCCCGGTGCTCGAGGAGAAGGGCGTCAAGGTCCTCACCGTCGCCGACCTGCTGGCCTCGGAGCCGATCGACCCGATCGAGGTCGGCGAGGACGACCTGGCGCTGATGCAGCTGACGTCCGGATCGACCGGATCGCCCAAGGCCGTGCAGATCACCCACCGCAACATCCACTCCAACGCCGAGGCCATGTTCATCGGCGCCCAGTACGACGTCGACAAGGACGTCATGGTCAGCTGGCTGCCCTGCTTCCACGACATGGGCATGGTCGGCTTCCTCACCATCCCGATGTACTTCGGCGCGGAGCTGGTCAAGGTCACGCCGATGGACTTCCTGCGCGACACGCTGCTGTGGGCCAAGCTGATCGACAAGTACAAGGGCACCATGACCGCGGCGCCCAACTTCGCCTACGCGCTGCTGGCCAAGCGGCTGCGCCGCAACGCCAAGCCCGGCGATTTCGACCTGTCCACCCTGCGTTTCGCGCTCTCGGGTGCCGAGCCCGTCGAACCCGCCGACGTGGAGGACCTGCTCGACGCCGGCAAGCCGTACGGGCTGCGGCCGTCGGCGATCCTGCCGGCCTACGGGATGGCCGAGACCACGCTGGCCGTGTCGTTCTCGGAGTGCGACGCCGGTCTGGTCGTCGACGAGGTCGACGCCGACCTGCTTGCCGCCCTGCGCCGCGCCGTGCCCGCCACCAAGGGCAACACCCGCAGGCTGGCGACACTGGGCCCGCTCCTGCAGGACCTCGAGGCGCGCATCATCGACGAGAACGGCGACGTGATGCCGCCGCGCGGCGTCGGTGTCATCGAGCTGCGCGGGGAGTCGCTGACGCCCGGCTACCTGACCATGGGCGGTTTCATCCCGGCGCAGGACGAAAACGGCTGGTATGACACCGGCGACCTCGGCTACATGACCGAGGACAGTCACGTCGTGGTGTGCGGCCGCGTCAAGGACGTCATCATCATGGCGGGCCGCAATATCTACCCCACCGACATCGAGCGGGCCGCCTGCCGCGTCGAGGGGGTGCGGCCCGGTTGCGCCGTCGCGGTGCGCCTGGACGCCGGCCACTCGCGCGAGACGTTCGCCGTCGCGGTCGAGTCCAACGCCTGGCAGGACCCCGCCGAGGTGCGCCGCATCGAGCACCAGGTCGCCCGCGAGGTGGTGGCCGAGGTCGACATGCGGCCGCGCAACGTCGTGGTGCTCGGGCCGGGCACCATCCCGAAGACACCGTCGGGCAAGCTGCGCCGGTCCCACTCCGCCACCCTGGTCACCTAGGCCGCGCCGACCGCCCACACGGCGGGACGTTTACCAGGCGTGGACCTGGTTCTGCGCCGGCTCCAGCCCCAGCTCGATGAGCAACTCGGTGGCGTCCGCGGCCTGCTCGCAAATGGTGGGGACCTCGCCGCGCTCGGCGGCGGTGAAGTTCTCCAACACGAACGCCGCCGGGTCTTTGCGTCCCGGCGGTCGGCCGATCCCGATGCGGACCCGCTGAAACTCCTTGGTGCCCAGCGCGGACGCCACCGAGCGCAGCCCGTTGTGGCCGCCCTCGCCGCCGCCGATCTTGAGCCGGATGCGGCCGAAGTCGAGGTCGAGGTCGTCGTGCACGACGACGGTGTCAGCCGGCGTCACCGAGTAGAACTTCGCCAACGGCCCGATCTGGCGGCCGGACTCGTTCATGTAGCAGCGCGGCTTGGCCACCAACACCGGGTGCCCCGCCAGCCGGCCGCTGACCACCTCGGCGCCGGAACGCTTGTGCACCTTGAACTTTGAGCCGAGCCGTTCGGCGAGCAGGTCGGCGACCATGAACCCGAGGTTGTGCCGGGTGCGAGCGTAGTTGTCTCCGGGATTGCCCAGGCCGACCACCAGCAACGGCTCGGCCACGGTGCGGTCCGCCTACTCGGACTCGTCCGCGGCGGCCTCGGCCTCGCCCGCTTCCTCTTCCGCGGGGGCCGCTTCGGCTTCGGCGACCTCGCCCGCACCCTCTTCCTCGAGGTCCTCGGCGGTCGGCGCGGTGACCACGTTCACCACCAGCATCTCGGGGTCGGAGATCAGGTTGACGCCCCGCGGCAGGGCGATCTGCCCGGCGGTGAACTGCGTGCCCGGCTCGGCGTCCTCGACCGAGACCGTCACGTGCTCGGGAATCGACATGGCGTCGGCCTCGATCTCGATGGTGTTGGTGTCCTGGGTGACCAGGGTGCCGGGAACGGCGTCGCCCTCGACGACGACGTTGACCTCGACGACGACCTTCTCGCCGCGGCGCACTGCGAGAAGGTCGGCGTGCTGGATGGTGCGGCGGATCGGGTGGATGTCGAGCGCCTTGGTCAGCGCCAGCTGTTCCTTGCCTTCGATGTCGAGGGTCAGCACCGCGTTGGTGCCCGCGTGGCGCAGCACGGCCGCGAAGTCGTGGCCGGGCAGCTCGAGGTGCTGCGGGTCGGCGCCGTGGCCGTAGAGCACGGCGGGAATCTTGCCTCCGCGGCGGGCCCGGCGGGACGCACCCTTGCCGGTCTCGGTTCGCACCGTGGCGGTGAGTTGGTTGCCTGCGGATTTGGCCATCGTGTCGCTCCTGTGTGCTCAATGCCTGAGTGTGGGGGCACGGCCGGGGTCGCGACAGTTCGTCGGTCTCCGTCGATAACGGTGCTGGCTGGCCAGCCACCCTCGCCGTGACGCCCGGTCAGGTTAGCGCATCCGCACCTCAGAGCGGAAATTTGGTGCCGGTGAGCTGCTCAGACAGCTTCCACAGTGCCGCCGCCATCGCCGGGTCCTGCGCCCGACGGCTGCGCCCGACCGCTTGGGTGCGACCGGTTTGACCGAACCGCGGGCCGACGAACGTATCGCCCGGCAGATCCTGCGAGGCCGCGTACAGCGTTTGCCGGGCGCCGAAGTCTGCGTCGGTGGCCACCACCCGGGTGACGGCCGACATCAGTGCGTCGCCCAGCTTGCGGCCCGAGGCGCCCTGCAGGTTGGTGTGCGAGTAGCCCGGGTGGGCGGCCAGTGCGCGCAGCGTCGAACCGGCCGCGTCCAGGCGTCGCTGCAGCTCGCTGGTGAACAGCAGGTTCGCGAGCTTGGACTGGCTGTAGGCCAGCCAGGGCGAGTATCGCCGCCGCTCCCAGTTCAGGTCGTCGAGGCTGATCCGCCCCGGCCAGTGCGCCATCGACGACACCGTGACCACCCGGTCGGTGAGCTTGGGCAGCAGCAGGTTGGTCAGGGCGAAGTGGCCGAGGTGGTTGGTGCCGATCTGGCTCTCGAACCCATCGACGGTCCGGGCGTACGGGGCGGCCATGATGCCCGCGTTGTTGATCAGCACGTCGACCTTGTCGACGCCGTCGGCGAACTCCCGCACCGACGACAGATTCTGCAAGTCGAGTGCGCGCACCTCGACCGGGCCGGTGTGCGAACCCCGGATCTGCAGCGCGGCCTTCTCGCCCTTGCGAACGTCGCGGACCGCCATGACGAGCGTGGCGCCACGCCGCGCCAGCTCGCGGGCGGTCACCGCGCCGAGCCCGCTGTTGGCTCCGGTGACGATCACGGTGCGCCCGGCGAACGACGGCAGGTCTGCGGCGGTCCAGTTGGTCATGGCTGACGAGCCTAATAGGACTCCCTCAGTGCCCGGTGTCGAACTCCAGCGGCACCGTGGTGGGCCCGGTGATGCCGGTGATGGCCCTCCACCGCGCGGGGCCGGCTGCGCGGGGATTGGGCATGCGCTGGGTGATGACGCGAAGCGCCTCTGTCAGCTCCAAGCGCGCCAGGTGGGCGCCGAGGCAGTAGTGCACGCCGCCGCCGAAGGTGAGCATGGGCGCGGCGCCCTCGCGGGTGATGTCGAGGTGGTCCGGGCGGTCGTAGACACTCGGGTCGCGGTTGGCCGCGGCGGTGTTGGCCAGCACGAGCGTGCCTGCGGGGATGCGAATCCCGGCCAGGTCGACGTCTTCGGCGGCCCGCCGGATGGTGCCGAGAATGATCGGCCAGTAACGCATCAGCTCGTGAACCGCGTTGGCCGCCAGCTCGGGACGCCGGGCGAGCAACGCCCATTGGTCGGGGTGTGCGCAGAGCGCCTGCACCGCCGCCGCGAGCTGGTTGCGCGTGGTGTCGGTGCCGGCCCCCAGCAGCGTGCCGCACAGCATGAGTAGGTCGTCGTGGGTGAGCCGGTCGCCGTCGTCCTCGGCGCGGATGAGGTCTGAGACGAGGTCGTCGGTCAGTGATGCGCGCCGGCGGGCGATCAGGTCTTCGAGGTAGGCGTCGAGCTGGTCCCAGGCGGCCAGGATCGCCGGACCGTCCTCGGCGACGTTCCAGTCGAACAGTTTCTTGATGTCGTCGGTCCAGTCGGAGAACAGCTGCCAGTCCTCGGGCGGCGCACCGAGCAGGGCGCAGATGATCGGGGTGGGGTAGCGGCGGGAGATGTCGGAGACGACGTCGCAGTGCCCGACCTCGGTCAGCGGATCGACCAAGCCGTTGATCACCTCGACGATCAGCGAACGCAGCCGCTCGGCACCACGCGGCGCGAACGCCTTGGATACCAGCCGGCGCAGCCGGTGGTGCTGGGCACCGTCGAGTCCGAGGATGTTGGCGGTCGCCCTGTCCCACAACGGCCCGGAGGTGACGCCTTGCAGGTCGAGTCCGAGGCCGTGGGCGGTGATGAAGCGAGGATCCCGCAGCACCTGGTGGACCACTTCGTAGCCCAGTACCTCCGGCCCGCGCGGCCCCATGGCGATCGGGGACTGCTCACGGGCGGCGGCGATGGCGCGATGCGCCTCGTCGGGATCGGTGAGGTGGTCATAGCAAAAGAAGGGCACCCCGGCGTCGAACACGTTCGGGCACTCGCTGGTTTGGACGGTGGTCATGGCGGTCTCCTCGGTCGGCGTTGAGTCGACTATCGGGGAGCGGGAGACGAAGACCATCCGCCGCAGCGCGTAGATGTGCGCCCGGGGGGTCGTAGATCCCGGTGCTGGTCGATGCTGCACTGCGCGCTATGGCCGATGTTTTGCCTCGCCGAGGACGCGATCCTGGCTAGCATGAGCCAAAGTGCGAAGAAACCTCCGCTAACCTGGAGCGATTTTGGCGTGAGCGATTTGCTGCCGACCGGAACGGTGACGTTGCTGTTGGCCGATGTCGAGGGCTCGACGCGGCTATGGGAAACCCAGCCCGCGCAGATGACCGATGCGCTCGCTCGGCTGAACACGGCTGTGAACGAATCGGTCGGTGTTCATGACGGGGTGCGGCCGCTCGAACAGGGCGAGGGTGACAGCTTTGTGGCCGCGTTCGCCCGGGCGTCCGACGCGGTGGCATGCGCGCTGGAGCTGCAGCGGGCCCCATTGGCGCCGATCCAGGTGCGCATCGGGATACATACCGGCGAAATACAGTTGCGCGACGACAGCAACTACGCGGGCCCCACCATCAACCGCACCGCGCGACTGCGCGACCTTGCCCACGGCGGGCAGACGGTGTTGTCGAGCGCGACCGAATCGTTGATTGTCGATCGGCTACCCGACGGTGTGTGGTTGGCCGACTTGGGCAGTTATCCGCTGCGTGATCTGCCACGCCCCGAACGCGTCGTGCAACTGTGCCACGCGGATTTGCGCAACGACTTCCCGCCGCTTCGGGTCCGCCAGATCGCGGTGTCGCACAACCTGCCGGCCCAGCTGACGACTTTTGTTGGGCGCCAGGCACAGGTGACGGAGTTGCGTCAGTTGGTGGTCGAGAACCGGCTGGTGACCTTGACCGGTGCCGGAGGAGCGGGCAAGACCCGTCTTGGGATGGAACTCACCTCACTGCTGACACGCGAGTTTTATGACGGGGTGTGGTACATCGACCTGGCACCGATCACCAATTCGGCGGTAGCACCGGTGACCGTGGCCCGTAGCCTAGGCCTGCCCGATCAGCCGGGTCGCTCCACGATGGAGTTGCTGCAACGGTTCTTCAGCGAAAAAAAGATGCTGCTGCTGCTCGACAATTGTGAGCACTTGCTGGACGCGTGCGGGACCCTGGTCATCGAATTGCTCGCGGCCTGCCCGCAGCTGACGGTCTTGGCCACGAGCCGCGAGCCACTCGGCGTGCCCGGCGAGTTGAGCTGGCGCGTTCCGTCGTTGAATGTTGCCGACGAGGCCGTGGAACTATTCGCCGACCGTGCCCGGCGGGCCCGCCCCGAATTCGCCATAACCGCGGACAACACCGCGGTGGTCGAAGAGATCTGCCGGCGGCTGGACGGTATGCCGTTGGCGATCGAGCTGGCCGCCGCGCGGGTTCGTGCGTTGTCGCCGGCGCAGATCGCGGACAGTCTGCACGATAGATTCCGGCTGCTGACGGGGGGTGCGCGTACCGCGGTGCGTCGCCAACAGACACTCTGGGCCTCCGTGGACTGGTCGCATGCGCTGCTCACCGAACCGGAGCGGGTCTTGTTTCGCCGGCTCGCGGCGTTCGCCGGAGGGTTCGACCTGGACGCCGCCCAGGCGGTCGGCGCCGACAGCGAAGTGGAGCGTTACCAACTGGTGGACCAACTCAGCCTGCTGGTCGACAAATCACTGGTGGTCGCCGACGACACCGGCGACGGGATGCGGTATCGGTTGTTGGAGACGGTGCGCCAATATGCGCAGGAAAAGCTCGGCGAGTCCGGCGAGGCCGACGAGGTGCGCACCCGTCACCGCGATTACTACACCGCCACCGCGGCCAAGTTGGAGTCGTGCCGCGATGCCGACGACGAGTTGCTGTTGGTCTGGGCGCAAACCGAGATCGACAACCTGCGGGCGGCATTCATGTGGAGCCGCGAGAATTCCGAACTCGAGACGGCGCTGCGGCTGGTGTCGACGCTGCAGCGGGTCTGGATAGCTTGCGGTCGTTTCCGTGAAGGGCTGGCCGCGTTCGAGTTGGTGTTGAGCGACGACCGCTGCTCGGAGGTCGAATCGGCGGTGTGGATCGGCGCGGTGGCCGATCAGAGCACGCTCACTGGGTGGGCGGTCGTCCCCGCCAATGAGGATCGGGCAAGGGACGCCCTGGCTGCCGCGCGCGAACTCGAAGACCCGGCGCTGCTCGCACGGGTCCTGATGGGGTGCGCGACCGTCGCCTTCTATAACCCGGAGCTGGCCGACTGCTACCTTGCCGAGGCCACGGAACTGGCCCGCGCGGCCGGTGATCGCTGGATCCTGTGCCAAATTCTCAGTTACCGAGCAACCACGGGCTCCTTGGCAGGTGAACCGACCGGCGCGCGCGCCGCGGCCGAGGAAGGGCGTGACATCGCCGACACGCTAGGCTTCGGGTTTTTCTCGCGTCACTCCCGAGCGTGGCTCTGCATCTCGCTGATGATGCAGGGAAACCTGGGCTACGCGGCTCGGGTCGCAGCTGACCTGGTCGAAGAGGCCGAAGCGGCCGGGGACAAGCCGATGAAAGTCTTCGGCGACGTGGCTCGAACCGTGGTCCTCACTCACCAAGGACAGGCGGTTTCCGCTCAAACGGCGATCGAATCCGCCCGAGTCATCGGCGAGGCGCTGGGTGGTCAGTGGGCGGACACGGTGAGTGCGGTCTCCGCGCAGGCTGCGCTGGCGGCCGGCGACGCCGCCCGAGCCTGGGACGCCGCAAAAGGGGCATGGCAACACACCGTGCCCGCGCGCGAAGTGTTCATCAGAAGCATCAATCCATTGGCAGAGGCCGCACTGGCGTGCGGTGATTTGATCAGTGCACGCAGCTGGGCCGACGACTGCGTCGGCGTGGCACCAGGCTGGCACCAAGTGGTCGCGTGCACCGTTCGCGCTTTTGTCGCGATCGAGCAAGGTGAGCCGGACCAGGCCGAGCGTGATGTTCACGAAGCCCTTGTGGCCGCCACTCGTTCCCGGGGATATATGCGCGTGGCAGACACACTGGAGTGCCTGGCCCGCCTCGCGGTCGAAGGTGGCAATCACGCATATGCGGCGCGCCTGTTAGGCGCATCGGACGGCATCCGGCAGCGAATGGGGCATGCCCGTTACCCGATGTATGAACCCGGCTACGGCAGTACGGTGGCGACGGCCCGCAACGGTTTGGGCGAGAACGATTTTGGCCTTATGTGGGCTGAAGGTGCGGCGCTGTCCGCCGAGGAGGCCATCGCCTTCGCGCGCCGCGGACGGGGCGAGCGTAAACGGCCTGCGAGTGGTTGGGCTTCGCTGACGCCTATGGAAAGCGATGTTGTGCGTCTGGTCAGAGAAGGCTTGGGCAACAAGGAGATCGGCACACGGCTGTTCATCTCACCGCGCACGGTGCAGACGCACCTGACCCACGTCTACGCCAAGCTCGGCATTGCCTCGCGCGTCCAGCTCGTCCAGTTGTCGCTCGGAGGCGGGCAAAACACGGAGTCCTTCGCGCAGTGATCGAGGTGACCGAAGTGGCGCAGACGTGGCCAGTCACTTCGCCGCGACGACAAATCCTCGCATGATCGCCTCGATGTCGGTCGACTGCGCGACCGCCTCGTTGGCCAGGCCGGTAATGGTCAGCTGAACCAGGTATCGCTGCTTGGCGGGCGGGGAACCGGTGGCGATGACGATCCGGTTGAAGCTGTGCAGCCGTGTGCCATCCAAGTCGTAGCTGCCCTGAATCATCGACGAGGGGAAGCCGTTGTAGGGCGTCGTCGAGGCGTCCAGCTGCTTGAAGTCCTCGAACAATTGGGCGTCGTCGTTGCCGTGCTGGATCACCTGGGCGGCATCGAAGTCGCCGTGCAGGAGGAACACCACGAGTCTGGCGGTCGGATACTTGCCGCCCTTGGAGATCATCAGCGTCTTCGGGGAGATGTGCGGATTGTTCGCCACCGACCAGCCCGGGGGAGTCGGTATCGACACCGTCAGGTCGGGCAGGTTGCCCGGCGCGACTTGCTCGCCGGTCACGCCGATGTTCTGCAGATATTGCGACAGCGGCACGGGCTTGGCCACCCGTGTCGTGGTGGTCGTGGTTGTCGGCGTCGTGGACCAGATCGATTGATAGTCGGGCGTTTTCGGACTGCACGCCACCGCTGGCAGCGTCAGCGCAATGGCCGCGGCCGCGCAGGCACGTCTCACAGAATCTCGCGGACCGTGTCGACCGGCCGAGCCAGCCGGGTGCCCTTCTGCGTGACGACGAACGGTCGTTCGATCAGGATCGGGTGTTCGACCATGGCGTCGAGCAACTGGTCGTCGGTCGCATCGGCGAGATTGAGCTCGGAGTACAGCGATTCCCGCTTGCGCACCGCGGTGCGCACGTCGATCCCGGCGTCGTTGATCATCTGCACCAGTTCGTCGCGCGACGGCGGGTCCTTCAAGTACTCGACGATGGTCGGCTCGAACCCACTGTCGCGCAAGAGATCCAACGTGTTTCGCGAGGTGCTGCACCGGGGATTGTGGTAGATGACCGCCTCGCCTGGCCGTGCAGCCACTAGGCGTCCCCGTCGAATAGCCCCGTGACGGAGCCGTTTTCGAAGACGGCGCGAATGGTGCTGGCCAACAGCGGCGCGATGGACAGGACGGTGAGCTGGGGGAAGCGCTTCTCCTCGCCGATCGGCAGCGTGTTGGTGACGATCACCTCGCGAGCACCCGAGGCCGCGAGCCGCTCGGCGGCCGGGTCGGACAGCACGCCGTGGGTGGCCGCGATGATGACGTCGGCGGCGCCGTCATCGCGCAACAGCTGCACAGCGCCGGCAATGGTGCCGCCGGTGTCGATCATGTCGTCGATCAGCACGCAGGTCCTGCCCTGCACCTCGCCGACGACGCGGTTGGACACCACCTGGTTGGGCACCCGAGGATCCCGGGTCTTGTGGATGAAGGCCAGCGGGACGCCACCCAATGCGTCGGCCCACTTCTCGGCGATGCGCACCCGCCCGGAGTCTGGGGAGACGACCACCATGTTTCCGTCCGGGTAGTTGTCCCGGATGTAGCCGGTGAGCAGGTTCTGCCCGCGCATGTGGTCGACCGGGCCGTCGAAGAAACCCTGGATCTGGTCGGTGTGCAGGTCCACGGTCACGATCCGGTCGGCGCCCGCCGTCTTGAGCAGGTCGGCGACCAGTCGCGCCGAGATCGGTTCGCGGCCGCGATGCTTCTTGTCCTGGCGGGCGTAGGGGTAGAACGGCATGACGGCGGTGATCCGCTTGGCGCTGCCCCGCTTGAGCGCGTCGATCATGATCAGCTGTTCCATCAGCCAGTCGTTCACCGGCGCCGGGGCCGACTGCAGGACGAACGCGTCGCACCCGCGGACCGACTCGTTGAACCGGACGAAGATCTCGCCGTTGGCGAACTCCCGCGCCGTCTGAGCGGTGACGTGGACGTCGAGCTCCTTTGCCACCTGCTCGGCCAACTCCGGGTGTGCACGGCCGGAGAAGAGCATCAGGTTTTTGCGGTTGTCGGTCCAGTCGTGGCTCAACGCGCTGCCCTCGCCGTTCGGATCAGAAGTGGATGGCCAATCGTACGTAGCGAATGGTACGGAAATGTGGCCGGGTTACCAGATACCAAAGTCACGATGTCGATTCGGGCTCGGATGTGTCGCCGGTGGCCCCGGCTGGTTTTCGGGTGGCCTTTTCGGCCGCTTCGGCGGCCGCGCTGCCCGGCCGTTTGCGCTGCACCCAGCCCTCGATGTTGCGTTGCGGTCCGGCGGACACCGCCAGTGCGCCCGGGGGGACGTCGTCGCGGACCACGGTTCCCGCGCCGGTGTACGCCCCGTCCCCGACCGTCACCGGGGCGACGAACATGGTGTCCGACCCGGTGCGCACGTGCGAGCCGATCGTAGTGCGCCGCTTGTTGGTGCCGTCGTAGTTGACGAAGACGCTGGACGCTCCGATGTTGCTGTGCTCGCCGATGTCGGCGTCGCCGACGTAGGTCAGGTGCGGAACTTTCGTGCCGGTGCCGATCGTCGAGTTCTTGGTCTCGACGAACGCGCCGAGCTTGCCGTCGTCGCCCAACACCGTCCCGGGCCGCAGGTAGGTGAAGGGGCCGACCGTGGCGCCGGCGCCGATGGCCGACGAGGTGCCGTGGGTGCGCACCACCGATGCGCCGTCGCCGACGGTGACGTCGGTGAGCGTGGTGTCGGGGCCGACGACGCAGTGGCCGCCGAGCTGGGTGCGGCCCAGCAGCTGGGTGCCGGGGTGGATGACGGTGTCGCGGCCGATCGTGACGTCGACGTCGATCCAGGTGGTCGCGGGGTCGACGATGGTCACCCCGGCCATCTGGTGGGCGGCGACGATCCGCCGGTTGAGTTCGGCGCCCAGTTGCGCGAGCTGGACGCGGTTGTTGACGCCGGCGACCAGGGCGCTGTCGTCGACGCGCTG
>NZ_LZSZ01000016.1:0-2370 GCF_001665645.1 Mycobacterium sp. 852002-30065_SCH5024008
GAGGACGTGCACCGAGGCGGCCACCTGGTTCCGAGTGGTGTCCGTCCCCGCCAGCAGGAGGCCGCCCGCGAGCATCCGCAGCTCGGCGGTGTTCAGCCGGTCGCCTGGAAAAGTCGGGTCCTCGGCGCGAATCAGGTCCGAGAGCAGGTCATCGGTCAAGCTGTGCCGCCGCCGCGCGACCATGTCGTCGACGTAGGCGTCGAGCTGGTGCCAGGCGTTCATGACGACAGGCTCAACCGCGCGCAGGTCGACGCTGAAGCTGAAGGCCTTGAACACGTCGTCCGCCCACAACGAGAACTGCTGCCAGTCCTCGCGCGGAGCGCCGAGCAATGCGCAGATGATCGGGACGGGGTAGGGGCGCGCGAGGTCGGCGACGACGTCGCAGCGACCCGCGTCGATGACCGTGTCCACCAGCTCGTTCATCACCTCGACCATGGTGTCGTGCAGCCGCAGGGTCGCGCGGGGCGTGAACGCCTTGGACGTCAGGCTGCGCAGCCGATGGTGTGCGTCGCCTTCCAGGCACAGCAGGCTGTTGATCACCTTGTCCCACAAGGGGCCCGACGTGACGCCCTGGACCAGCAGGTTGATCCCCGGCGGGATGTGGAATCGGGCGTCGCGAAGAACGGAGCGGACGAGGTGGTAGGAGAGGACTTCGGGTCCGTGCGGCCCGATGGCGACGGGAGCCTGCCGTTGCGCCGCCTGCAGGCGGGGATAGACGTCGGCCGGGGTTTCTTCCGCGCCATAGGCCAACGTCGGCAGATCGGCATCGAAAACGCTTGTGGGAGCGGTACCGACGGTCATGACGGTCTCCTCGAGGTCGCGCGAGCGATGCGTTCGCGACAACTTTCACACAATGTATGGCCGTACCGATTGGGTGTCAACGATCTTGCGGCTTCGCGGCCCAACGGGCCATACAAATTGGAAGGCGTGTGTGGCCGTGCGGTTTGAGGCCTACCCGTGTCTCATGCCGCGGACCAGTTGGTCGCCGATCAGCGCGACCGCGAACACGGCGCCGGTGACTCCCGAAATGATCAGCGGCAGTTGACCGTTCGCGCCCCAGAGTAAGCCCGCCCACAACCCCGCCGCCAGGACGGCCAGTCCGATGAGGCCCTGGAACAGGCCCTGAGCGCTGGCCTGGTGCTCCGGGTCGACCAACCCCGAAATCCAGGCCTTGCCCACCCCGTCGGTGCACCCGGTGAACAGCCCGTAGGCGCCGATCAGCAGCCACGCCGTCACGGTGTCGGTGGTCAGTCCCAATCCGATGTAGCCGATCGCGAAGAATGCCAGGCCGAGGCCGAACAACGCCGGCCTGCCGACGCGGTCGGCCAGCGATCCGGCCGGGTAGCTGGCCAGGGCATACACCGCGTTGTAACCGACGTACGCCAGAATCACCCCCACCACCGAGAAACCAATCTCGTTGAGCCGCAACAACAGCAGGGCGTCGGGAAAATTCGCCACGCTGAACAGCACGAGGAATGCGGTCACCCGCCAATACGGCCGCGGCAACGAGCGCACGCCGGCCCACATCGATTGCCGCTGCGCTCGCGGGGCGCGACGGCTGCGCTCGCGCACCAGGAAGACGAGCGCCACGCTGAGGACGGCGGGCGCGATGGCGACATACAACAACGGCGCGATCCGGTGGTCGAGCAGCTCATAACCCACCAGCCCGAGCAGCGGACCGAAAACGGCGCCGAAGGTGTCCATCGCGCGGTGGAAGCCGAAAACGCGGCCGCGCAGTGCCTCGTCCACATCGTCGACCAGCAGCGCGTCCCGCGGCGCACCGCGCACGCCCTTACCGAGCCGGTCGACGACGCGACCCGCGAGCACGCCCGGCCACGCCGCGGCCACCGCGATGATCACCTTGCCCAGCGCCGCCATCCCGTACCCGGTGGCGATCAACGGGCGCCGGGCGAACCTGTCGCCGAGTGGCCCCGAGGCGAGTTTCGTCAGCGAGGCGGCGCCCTCGGCCGCGCCCTCGACGGCTCCCACCACCGACGGCGGCGCACCCAGCACCGCCGTCAGGTAGATCGGCAACAGCGGATACAACAGCTCACTGGCCGTGTCCTGCAGAAACGAGACCCCGGAGAGCACCCGGACGTTGCGAGTGAGCCAGCGGGCCCCCACGTCGGGTTCACTCTGGGGCACGAAGCCGGACCATCCGTGTCGTCGACGTCTCGTCCAACTCGACGACATCGGACCGCGAACGCAGGAAATCGCTGAATGACCGGAATCCCAAGGATTTTTCGCTGAACGACGGGTCCATCCGCTTCATCTGTGCCTTCACCGCCGAATTGTGCAGCCAGTCGACGTCGTCCTTCTCCAGGCCGATTTGCAGCGCACGCGTCAGCAGCGCGGTGGCGGCGGCCTGCG
>NZ_LZSZ01000017.1:0-744 GCF_001665645.1 Mycobacterium sp. 852002-30065_SCH5024008
GCGGCCTACGTGCCGATCGACCCGGGCCTGCCCGCGGCGCGGATCGGGTTCATGCTCACCGATGCCACGCCTGTCGCCGCACTCACCACGGCGGGTCTGCGCTCGCGGCTCGCCGGTCATCACGTGCCGGTCATTGATATTGATGACCCCGCCATCCACACCCAACCCAGCACCCCACTGCCGGCCCCGGCCGCCGACGGTATTGCGTATCTGATTTACACCTCGGGCACCACCGGGGTGCCCAAAGGCGTTGCCGTGACCCACCATAACGTCACCCAGCTGCTGGCGTCGGCAGATGCCTACCTGGAGCGGGCGGGGGTGTGGTCACAGTGGCACTCGTATGCCTTTGACGTTTCGGTGTGGGAGATCTTCGGTGCCCTGCTCGGTGGGGGCCGGTTAGTGGTGGTGCCCGAGGCGGTGACCGCCTCTCCGGAAGACTTCCACGCCTTGCTGATCAGCGAACAGGTCAGCGTGTTAAGCCAAACCCCGTCGGCGTTTTATGCGCTGCAAACCGTTGATGGATTAGCCCCGGAGTTAGGCCGCCGGCTGGCGCTGAAGACAGTGGTGTTTGGTGGGGAAGCCCTTGAGCCCGCGCGTCTAGCGGGGTGGGTGGACCGCCATCGGCAGTCGCCGCGGCTGATCAACATGTACGGCATCACCGAGACAACCGTGCATGCCTCGGTACGCGAGATCATGGCCGGTGATGTCGCCGGCGCAGCGAGCCCCATCGGGGTGCCGTTAGCC
>NZ_LZSZ01000018.1:0-1211 GCF_001665645.1 Mycobacterium sp. 852002-30065_SCH5024008
CTTCATCGCGCCGAGGGCGCCGGGCTAATCGCGTGATTGTCGTGCGTCGGACTGGGCGGAGGCTTACGGTCATGGTTGCTGGGTCAGGGGGTTGCGGCTGACCCGTGCGCCCGGCAATTGTTGGGTGTCGATGGTGTGGTGGCTGGGTGTGAAGGATCGGCGATGAGTGACGAGCAGGTCTCGCGGGCGGGGACGGAATTTGGGCCTTATCACCTAAAGCGGCTGCTGGGCCGGGGTGGGATGGGGGAGGTTTACGAGGCCGAGCACACCGTCAAGGAGTGGACGGTGGCGGTCAAGCTGCTCTCGGAGACCTTCAGCAAGGACCCGGTGTTCCGGGAGCGGATGAAACGTGAAGCCCGCACCGCCGGTCGTTTGCAGGAGCCGCACGTGGTGCCCATCCACGACTACGGCGAAATCGATGGGCAGATGTTCTTGGAGATGCGCCTGATCGAGGGCACCGACCTAGACAGTGTGCTCAAACGCTTTGGCCCGCTGGCCCCGCCGCGCGCGGTGGCCATCATCACCCAGATTGCCTCGGCGCTCGATGCCGCCCACGCCGCCGGGGTGATGCACCGCGACGTCAAACCGCAGAACATCCTGGTCACCCGCGACGACTTCGCCTATCTGGTCGACTTCGGCATCGCCAGCGCCACCACCGACGAGAAGCTCACCCAGTTGGGCACCGCGGTCGGCACCTGGAAATACATGGCGCCCGAACGGTTTTCCAATGCCGAAGTCACCTACCGCGCCGACATCTACGCGCTGGCCTGCGTGCTCTACGAATGCCTCACCGGCTCGCCGCCCTACACATCCAGCAGCGCGGGTGCACTGGTGACCGCCCACACCATGAACCCCATCCCCCAGCCCACCGCGCTGCGCCCAGGCATCCCCAAGGGCTTCGACGCGGTGGTCACCCGCGGGATGGCCAAGAAACCCGAGGACCGCTACGCCAGCGCCGGCGACCTGGCCCTGGCAGCTCACGACGCACTCAGCGACCCCGACCAGGACCACGCCGCCACCATCTTGCGCCGCAGCCAAGAAGCCACCCTGCCGGGCACCGTCATGGCGCCTCCCCCGCCGCCACCGGGTCGGGCGGCCACTACCCCGCCACCGTCGCCGGGCCAGAATTCACCGACACCCACCCCGGCGCCCGGCTCGACTCCGGTTCCCGCGCAAGGCGCCCCGCCCTGGCGGCCCGACAGCGGGCCCAT